>JBJETC010000291.1:0-7375 GCA_051883115.1 Anaerovoracaceae bacterium | reverse complement strand
CACAAGGATGAAAAACTCGAAGGCACGATAAAAGAGCTCTCCGGAAAATTCGGCTGCAGACCGGCAATATTCGAAGGCTTCCTCGACGGTGTCCAGCCAAGTCTCAAGGATCCCGATTCTCTCGGCGACATAAAGACATTCGACGAAAACACGAAGGTGTCCGTCGACGTCGACACGAAGACGCTCTACACGAACATGCTCAAGGCCAACGCCGACCACCTCTACACACTTCCTGAGTGGAAAAACGTACTGAGCGATGAGGAAAGAGAAGAACTCACGAAGGAATACAAGAAATCGAAGATCTACCACGCGCCGAAGAAAGTCGGCAGGAACGATCCCTGCCCATGCGGGAGCGGCAAGAAATACAAGAACTGCTGCGGCAAAAATGCCTGACGCGTCCGGCGCCCCGCTCACGGCGCCATTTCGCGGGCCCCGGGAAAATTTTTTCTCCCGAAACCGACGTTCATATTTAAAATACAATTCAAATTATAGTTAAATTGTAGTATAATACTGATTTGTGTCGTGAGGTTATCACGTATGAATCGGTATTTTTTTAATTCAGATATATTTATAAGCTGGGAAAGAAAATGAAACATCCATATAAAACACGCGAAGGCGGAGCTACTGTAACGGTTTTCGCACCATACGACTGCGGCAACCACTGCCCTTTCTGCATCAACAAGGGCGAATACGCTGACTGCAGCGGCTTCAGCAAGGATAAGATAATAGAATCCATCAAAGTCATGGATAAGATCACACCAAAGTGCGACTTTGTCTTCACAGGCGGAGAACCGTTCGCGAACAGAGACGCTCTCCAGGAGATGATAGATCACATCCCTGACACGCACAGAATCTTCATTAACACGACGCTCCCGCTCTTTGACGGACAGACAGAGCACGATCTTATCGCTTTCACTGAGAAGAATCAGCATAAGATCACATGCATCAACTGCTCCCGCCATCTGCAGCACTACGTCGAGGAATCGCCTGACGAACTTCTCGCAGCGCTCGCCGTACCTGTAAGGGTCAACTGCGTGCTCTACAAGAAATACCCTGCCGAGCAGCTTCCTGCTTACCTCGACAGATGGGTAAAGTACAACATTCCTGTACAGTTCCGTTACGACTACACGGCAACTACACCGGAAAACCTGTACGATCAGGAGAACGACCCTATACTCCGCGACCTCAAGAAGATCGCCACATACGAAGGACTCGACGGATGCAGGATGCGCTGCGGTTTCCACTTCGACTACAAGGGACTTGAGCTCACATACCACAAGACACTGCCGTACAGCACGATCGTAGAAAAAGGCGATGACGGCGTGACTTACGATATCCTGTACGATGTGATCATCAAGCAGAACGGCGAGATCAGATCCGACTGGGATGAGACGAAGATGGACGTAGACGCATACAGACACGTCGTTTACGAACCATATGACCTGAAAGTCCTTGAAGGTCATGTAGACATCCGCTGAAAAAATTAAACAGACTTTATTGAGGCGGATCTTCCGCAGCCTGCGCTGCGCCGGGGATCCGTCTTTTTTTAGCAAAGGAGAGACATGCCGGGATTCAACACGATGCTCTTTGACTTCGACGGCACGGTCATAGACTCAAGCGAAGCCGTGCTGCTGTCATGGCAGTACACACTGAAAAAATACACAGGAAAAGAAGCTGACCCCGATCTCATATTTTCTACATACGGCGAGCAGCTCGATACGACGCTGAAGCGCCTCCTGCCTGACGTACCTACAGATGAAGCGCTTAAGACATACAGGAACTTCCAGGAAGGGAAAGTCGAAGATAAGATAAAGCTTTTTCCGGGTATGAAAGATACTATAGAAAAATGCAGGGACATAGGCTACAAGGTCGGACTCGTGACATCGAGACACCGCGAGACGACGCTCATGCTCGCTGACAGACTCGGGATAAAAGACGATTTTGACGTCATAGTCGCTTCTGAGGATACGGAAAAACACAAGCCTGACCCCGCGCCGGTCAACAAGGCGCTGTCCTCGCTCTGCTCCATACCGGAAGAATCGCTCATGGTCGGAGACGCGGTATTCGACATGAAATGCGCTCACAACGCCGGCGTCCGCTTCGCGCTCGTCGGCTGGTCAGTCTCGATAAGCAGGACAAAGGATTTCGGCGGCGAGACACCTGAATATATAATCGGAAGCCCTGACGAACTTCCGTATCTCAAATAACACACGGTAAAAAGAATGAAATATTTTAGCTACGAAAAACCTGTAACTATAAAGGAATACACTGAAAAATACGTTGAAACGGAATTCATACTGACTAAATGCCAGCAGTGCGGCGGTTACGGCACGAGCTGGTCATGCCCGCCGTTCGCACGCGACGCGCTCGATTACTGGAACCAGTACAGCATGTTCATAATCCTCTGCCAGAAAGTCCTGTTCAACGGCAACGACAAGATCGCCTACAGGAAATCACCTGTCGAGATAAAATCACACACTGACGAATTCGACAAGAAAAAGGAAGGCGTGTTCGACATAAACCTCGTACTCGATGAGCACGTGAAGGCGCTGAACGACGAGCTTTTCGAAATGGAAAAACTCTACCCGGGCAGCAAGGCCCTCATATCCGGACAGTGCAGCTACTGCGGAAAGAACAACTGCAGCAGGCTCCGCGGCGAGCCGTGCGTCTCGCCTGAAAACATGCACCACTCTGTCGAGTCGCTCGGAGGCAATGTCGTGGCGACGATAAAAGACTATTTCGGTTTCGACATAAAATGGGTCGAAAACGGCGAACTGCCTGATTATTTCGTCCAGCTCGGAGGCGTCCTGCTCCCGTGACCGGAAAGACAGGCAAAATCGATATATAAGCGAAAACGGGCTGTGATATGATTCACAGCCCGTTTTTTTCACAAAAGTCTTTAATACAGCAGTTTTCGCAGCCGGGTTTTCTCGCGCTGCAGCATCGCCTGCCGTGGAATATGAGGAGATGGTGAGCGTCAGTCCACCTGTTGTCTGGCAGGACCTCCATGAGCTGCTTCTCCGTCTCGAGCACATCGTCAGCGTGCGCCAGCCCTATCCTGTTCGACACCCTGAAAACGTGCGTGTCAACTGCTATCCTCTGCTCGCCGAAACCCTCGGCGAGGACGACATTCGCCGTCTTGCGGCCGACGCCCGGGAGCTCCTGGAGCTTCACGAAATCCTCCGGGACCTCTCCGCCGTATTTCTCATCCAGCATCTTCGAGAGACCGACTATGTTCTTCGCCTTCTGGCGGTACATCCCTATTCTTTTTATATACGGCTCGACGTCCTTCGGGTCGGCGGCCCCCAGCGCGTGCGCGTCAGGGTATCTTTCAAAAAGCTCCGGCGTTACGATGTTCACGCTCTTGTCTGTCGTCTGAGCCGAGAGGACCGTCGCCACGAGCAGCTGAAAAACGTTCTCGTGATCGAGCGCGCAGCCCGCTTCAGGGTACGCTCTGCGCAGTCTATCGAGTATTTCGGTGACTTTCTTTTTTTCCATGTCTTTCCCCTTTTACTACACTTTACGAACAATTTATCACAAATACGATGCTTTTTACACCCATAAACTTATGAAAAACGTGTTTGACCGCACCCGCCCGTGTGATAATATTAAAATAATTATTGCAAAGGAAAAACGTCATGCAGAAGACGAAATTCGACAGAAAAAAAGAGCAGCGCGCATCAGGCGACATCTACGAAAAAATAGAGGAGGACATCCTGACAGGCGCGATCCCTGACGGCAGCCGCCTCACGGAGACCGAGATATGCAAGAAGTACGGCGTGAGCAGGACACCTGCCCGCGAATCGCTGACCATGCTAAGCTCGCACGGCCTCATAAAGCTCATACCGAACCGCGGCGCCGTAGTCACGAGACCTTCCGCGCAGGACCTCAGCGACATGTGCCGCATATATTACGATACGGAAGTCGACGCGGCAGGCTGGGCGGCCGAGCGCATAACGGACGACGAATCGGACAAGCTCGAGGAGATATTCGGTTTCATGAAGTTCTACACGATGAAGGACGACCTCCCGAAGATGATAAACTTCAACTCGTCGTTCCACCGCATGATCTTCTATGCGACGCACGATCCTTTCGTCATAAACATGATGACGCTCTACCAGAAATACATAGATATCGCGGCCCCTGTAAACTACTACACGCCGAATTACCTCAAAGACGTCCTGTACGATCACAGGGCGATATACGAAGCCATTCAGGCGCATGACGCGAAAAAGGCACGCGCTGCCATGAAGCGTTACGCCGCTTCTTCGATAAAAAGAAGGGCTCTGTAGCGCCGCTGAGAGCATTTTTTAGACGCAAAAAGCCGGACCCCGGGAAAATCCCTGAAGTCCGGCATTTATTTTTTCTGCTTCGATATTTATCTATCCAATCACTATTTCCGGCAGGGCCGCGCATACTGCGCAGCCTGCCTTTTTTCAAGCTCCTGGTGAGCTTATATTACCTTTTCTCACAGCTGAACGTGAGTCTGTCTCCGTCTCTGTCTATCCTGACAGTAGACTTGTCTGTGACATCGCCCCTGATGATGAGCTTAGCGAGCTCGTTCTCTATATGCTTCTGCAGATAGCGCTTAACAGGACGAGCGCCGTAAGCCGGTTCGTATGCCTGTTCCGCGATGAGCCTGTGAGCTTCAGGAGTCATCTCGAGCTTTATGTCTCTCTCCTTCAGCCTGTCTTCGAGGCGCTGCATGTCGATATCGATGATCTTCGAGATCTGATCCTCGGTGAGCGGGCTGAATACGATGATGTCGTCTATCCTGTTGAGGAACTCAGGACGGAAGTAATTCCTGAGCTCGCCTTCGACATGCTCCTTGACATCAGGGTCTATGGAGCCGTCGCTGTGGATGTTGTCTATAAGCTCCTGGCTGCCGATATTCGACGTCATGATGATGATCGTGTTCTTGAAGTCGACAGTCCTGCCCTGGTTGTCTGTCAGACGGCCGTCGTCGAGCAGCTGAAGGAGGATGTTGAATACGTCCGGATGAGCTTTTTCTATCTCATCGAAAAGTATGACGGAATAAGGTCTGCGCCTTACAGCCTCCGTGAGCTGTCCGCCTTCATCATATCCTACATATCCAGGAGGCGCTCCGACGAGCCTCGACACTGAATGCTTCTCCATGTACTCAGACATATCGATCCTGATGAGGTTCTTTTCAGTATCAAAGAGAGCTTCGCAGAGCGATTTCGCGAGCTCTGTCTTGCCGACTCCGGTAGGCCCCATGAATATGAACGAACCTATAGGCCTGTTCTCATCCTTGAGTTCTGCCCTTGCCCTTGTGATGGCCTCAGAAACGGCTTCGACGCCTTCGTCCTGTCCTACGACACGCTTGTGCAGTATCTCAGGGAGCTTGAGGAGTTTCTCACGCTCTGTCTCGACGAGCTTCGCGACAGGGATGCCTGTCCAGCTCGAAACGACTTCCGCGATATCTTCTTCGCTGACTTCCTCCTTGAGAAGGCTGTTGTCCTTGCTGTTCTCAGCGGCCTTTTTCTCCTCCTCGAGTTTTTTCTCGAGTTCAGGGAGCGTACCGTATTTCAGGCGGGCAAGCGTATCGAGATCGTAATTTCTCTCCGCCTCGTCCATCTGATGCTTTACGTCTTCTATCTGCTGCTTCGTGTTCTTGCTCTCGGTGATGAGCTTCTTCTCGCTCTCCCACTGGGCGCGCATGACCTTGTCCTGATCCTTCAGCTGAGCGAGCTGCTTCTCGAGCGCCGCGAGCCTTGACTTGGAACCTTCGTCGGTTTCCTTCGACAAAGCCTGCTTCTCGATCTCCAGCTGCATGATCTTCCTGTTTATCTCATCGAGTTCAACAGGCATGCTGTCTATCTCGGTCCTGATCCTGGCAGCGGCTTCATCCATAAGGTCTATGGCCTTGTCCGGGAGGAACCTGTCGCTTATGTACCTGTCGGAAAGCTTTGCGCATGCGATGAGCGCGCTGTCTGTGATCCTCACGCCGTGATGGATCTCGAATTTTTCCTTGAGGCCTCTCAGTATGGAGATCGTATCCTCTACTGAAGGCTGATCAACGAGGACTTTCTGGAAACGTCTCTCAAGAGCCGCGTCCTTCTCTATGTACTTCCTGTATTCGTCAAGTGTCGTGGCGCCTATGCAGTGGAGTTCGCCGCGGGCAAGCTTAGGCTTGAGCATGTTGCCTGCGTCCATCGAACCTTCAGTCTTCCCGGCGCCTACGATGTTGTGGATCTCATCTATGAAGAGTATGATCCTGCCGTCCGATTTCTCGACTTCGTTGAGGACAGCCTTGAGTCTCTCCTCAAATTCGCCTCTGTACTTTGCGCCTGCTATGATCGATCCGAGGTCGAGCTCGAATATCGTCTTGTCCTTCAGGTTCTCAGGCACATCGCCTTTCACGATCCTCTGCGCGAGTCCTTCGACTACCGCGGTCTTGCCGACGCCCGGCTCACCGATGAGCACAGGGTTGTTCTTCGTCCTTCTCGAAAGGATCTGTATCGTGTGTCTGATCTCGGAATCTCTTCCGATGACCGGGTCAAGCTTGCCCTGTCTTGCCATCTCGACGAGGTCAGTGCCGTATTTCGCGAGAGCGTCATACCCTTCCTCCGGGTTCTGGCTCGTGACGCGCTGGTTTCCCCTTACCTTATGGAGCACCTCGAGGAACTTGTCCTTTGTGATGCCGTACTTGCGGAAAAGCTCAGCGGACGGGGTACCCCTTTCATTGAGCAACGCCAGATAAAGGTGCTCTACGCTCACATACTCGTCCTTGAACTCATCTGCCTCTTTTTCGGCTTTTATGAAAATGTTGTTCAGCCTCCTGCTCAGGTAGACATGCTGCGCGTCGCCGGAAACTTTAGGAAGCTTGTCTATCTCCGCCTCGAGGTCGACTATCATCCTGTTCGGATCTACTTCCATATACTGAAGCAGTCTCGGGATAAGGCCGTCCTGCTGCGTGAGCAGCGCGAGATGGAGATGTTCGCCTTCTATCTCCTGCTGACCGTTCTTGAGCGCGATGTCCTGACTTTCCATCACAGCCTGCTGAGCGTTCTGCGTATATCTCTCAAGATTCATGAAATCACCCCATTCCATTACTATCTGTTTATCTCTTACCTTTAACTCCTGCCGCGGGAGCGCAGTCTCTTTGCGGCCCGATTTCGCCGTTATCCTTGAAAACTCGCGGTTCCTGCAGCTTCCACATCTATTTTATACCCGGTATTCGCAAAAGTAAAGAGAAATTTAGCACTCTTTTTGATAGAGTGCTAATAATTTTTTCGATATGTCTTTTTCACCGCGAGGATCGCCATGCTGCGGAAGATTTTTATGCCGGAATGTTATAAAATATCGTAAAAGGGATATAAAAAAACCAGAAGAAGATGAAAAGCCGCGGCTG
>JBJETC010000290.1:0-7401 GCA_051883115.1 Anaerovoracaceae bacterium | reverse complement strand
ACTGCTGGACCTTCTTGTTGTTTCCGGTCAGCTTCTTGAGGCTCTTGATGTAGAACGGGTTCGGTATGAACCTCATGTCGAACGCCATGTCTATATCCTGCGGCACGCCGTACTTGTAGCCGAAAGACACGATGTTGATGCTGAACTTCGTCCTGCCGTTCGCCGGGCTGCCGCCCTCCATGACCCTGTCCATCTCGTGCTGGAACTCGGCCGTCTTCATGTTCGTCGTATCTATGATGTAGTCAGCGTCACGCCTGATGCCGTCCATCATGGCGCGCTCACGCTCTATGACATCGCTCGTCGCCATCCCGCCAGAGCTTAAAGGATGTCTGCGCCTCGATTCGTTGTACCTTTTTATCAGAGTTTCGTCCGACGCTTCTATGAAAAGTATCTTGTAGCTTATTCCCGGCGCCTGTCTCATGTACGAGATCGCGCTCTTGAGGCCGTCAGCGAAATCCTCGCTCCTTATGTCCACGACAAAAGCGGCCTTCGAGATCCTGCTGTTGTTGTAGTCGGCAAGCTCGAGGAAGTCCTTAATGAGGAGCGGGGGCATATTATCTATGCAGTAATACCCTTTGTCCTCGAACCAGTCGGCCGCGTGCGTCTTGCCGGCGCCCGAAAGGCCTGTAACTATGACGACATTCATCTGACCTGAGACATTATCATTCATCTTGAACTCCATATATATCTTAAAAAAATATATTTATTCAGATCTGTATCAGTCTGCCCGCTCCCTGATATTCACTATCCTGGAAAAATCAAGGCCCGCTTCGGCAGCCCTCACGAGGCCGCCCACATAGCTCCCGACCCTGTCAGGAGTGTGCGCGTCGCTGCTTATCACGAAATTCACGTCCTCTTTCATGGCTGTCTTTATCTCGTTTACCGTGAGATGTTTGTGCCATGTGCTTATCTCCATGAGAGTGTTCGTCTCGGCGCATTTCTTCGCGACAGCCTCCATGTCGACCGGGCCCTTGTCGCCCGGATGCGTGAGGATAAAAATGTCGTTGTTCGACAGGGTATCGAGATACATCCGCGTGTTCACGTCTATCATCCTGTTCTTCTCGTGCCTTGTCATGCCCAGGATGGAGCCAACCTTGTTCATAGCCGAATGGCAGCTGCGGACGCCGTAATGGTAGCCGCAGTTTATGAAGTCGAACTGCTTTTTCTCCTCGTCGGAGAGGTCTATGAACCCGACCGCCTCGGTGATATTCGCCTCGACACTCATGTATATCTTTATCTCGGGATATTTTTTCCTGATGCGCTCGATCTCAGCTTTTTCAACGGGTATGTTCTCTCTCCTTATGCCGTAGAAAACATGGCCCGGTCCGTGGTCCGAGATCGCGACGGCATCAAGTCCCGCGGCTATCGCGGCCTTAACGTTGTCCTCCACGCTGCCCTTCCCGTGCGGCCTTATGAACCCGTGGGAAAAAGTCGTGTGCGTGTGGAAATCCCATATCATCCTGTATTTTTTCTCCAGATCTTCCATATCACTCATATAATATTTTTCCTTTATTAACCTATGTCAGGCGGCATTTCTCCTACTATCCTGACTTCCGGCTCGAGCCTGACACCTGAGTCATCCATGACCGTGTTCTGCACGAGCCTCATAAGCCTTATGATGTCGCATGCTGTCGCGCCGCCCGTGTTGATGATGAACCCGCAGTGTTTCTCCGATACCTGAGCACCGCCTACCGCAAGACCTCTGAGCCCCGCATCTTCTATGAGCTTACCTGCGAAATGGCCTTCAGGCCTCTTGAAAAAGCTCCCCGCGCTCGGATAGGTGAGCGGCTGCTTCGCCTTGCGCCTGTCGTTGAGGTCCTTCATCTTCGCCTTTATCTCATCTTTATTTCCCGGCGTGAGCTCAAGTGAAACAGAGCAGACGATATCGCCCGTCTCCTTGAGCACGCTGTGCCTGTACGAGAGGTCGAGCTCGTCTCTTCCGATTACCGCCGTCCCGCTGCCGTCAGCCTTCACGACACGTACCTCAGACACGATGTCCTTCATCTCGCCGCCGTACGCGCCGGCGTTCATGAACACTGCACCGCCCGCGCTCCCCGGGATCCCGCTGGCAAACTCCATGCCCGAGAGCCCCGCGTCGAGCGCCGCGGACGCGATCTTCGAAAGCAGCGCCGCGCTCCCGCACGTTATCCTGCTGCCGTCGACACTGATATCAGAGAAGCCTTCACCCGGCATGATAACAGGCTTTCTGAGCCCGTCATCAGTCACGAGAGTGTCCGTCCCGTTCCCCAGGATATAATATTCCCCGCTCATCTCAAGAGCCTTACGCACAGCCTCCATGAGCTCGTCCTCGTTTTCCGGGACGAACATTATGTCAGCGCTGCCGCCTGCCCTGAATGAAGTGTATTTTTTCATGTCGACGTTTTTCAAGATTTTCATATATACTATTTACCCTTATTAAATCCTTTTATTACTACTTATTTTCTTCGTTTTTGTTTTTATTCCTGTCCTTGACCGGCTCCTCGTCCGGCTCCCCGTCAGGCTTTTTCTCTTTATCCTTATCCTGCTTTTTCTCTTTTTCCTTATCCTGCTTTTTCCCTTTGTTACCTTTTATCATGCCCGGGATGCTCTTCTTCCTGCTCTTCCGCTGAGACGTCTCCCTCTCAATAGCTTCAGCATCCTCTCTTGCGATGTCGTACTCATCCATGTTGATGTACGAAGCAGTGTCGGTCGCTTCGCCGCGCTTCTCTAGCCCGTTCCTCACGAACTTCCTGAAGTAGAAGTAGATGACAGCGAACACAGGCACGCCGAGTATCATGCCGACGAATCCGAAAAGCCCTCCGGCGACTATGATCGCGAACATCACGAGGAAACTGTCGAGGCCCGTCGAATCTCCGAGGATCTTCGGCCCGAGGATGTTCCCGTCGAACTGCTGCAGCAGGAATATCATGATGAGGAAATACAGCGCCTGCAGCGGGTTCACGACGCAGATGATGATAGACGAAGGAATCGCCCCGATAAAAGGCCCGAAGAACGGTATCACGTTCGTGATGCCTATGATCGCGCCGATGAGGATCGGATACGGCAGGTGCATAAGCTGCATGATGCCCGTGCACATGAAGCCTATGATTATGGAATCTATGATCTTCCCTATGATGAAACCGCCGAACGTCTTGTTCACGAAAGCGCCGAACTCATAGACGGCAGCCGTGTGCTCGTCATTGCAGAGAGCGCGCGTCGTCTTTTTCGCCCACGCGATGATCCTGTCCTTATCGTTCAGGAAGTACACGCTTACAATGATGCCGATGAAAATATTGAATATCGTCCTCAGCGTCACGATGAGCTTCTGCGAGATAGTGTCTATGATGTTCCCGACAGAAGGCACGAACCTGTTCCTTATCCATTTTTCAAGGTAATCGACGACTGCCGACACGTATCCCGCGAGCTTGCTGCCCTTGCCGAGAGATGAATCCTGCTCCGATGAGATCCAGTCATTCAGCTGCGTTATCCTCTTCGGCAGTATGTTCGCGAACGAAATGATGCTCTTTATGATCTGCGGCATGAACAGCACGATGAACGCGGCTATTATGAGGATAAAAAGGAGCATCGAGAGTATCGACGCTATGATTCTCGCGTTTCTCAGAGACTTGACCTTGTCATTCCCCTTTGCCGACGATCTCGCGTAGAACTTTTTCACGACCCAGTTATAGAACGGGCTGAGCAGATCCGCGATGAGCAGCCCGTAAAAGAACGGAGCAAGCGTGCTGTTCAGCTTTGACACAGCATCGCCTACCACGCTTATGTTTTTCATTAAAAAATAAAATATTATAATGGCGCATCCTGTCAGGAAGACAGGCAGAATGAACACCTTTCTGTCATTCAGCCTCGAGCCCTTCAGTCCGCCGCCTGCCTTTTTATCATCCATAGCCTCTGTCCCCTGGTATCTCACATTGACCGGTCCTGATGACCGGTGTTATATTATTTACTGAGGTCCTGCGCGGCCGCTCTCCAGCCGGCACTACCGCAATTTTACCGTATGCATATACATTGTTTATAATAGCAGATTTTTCATATTTTTAGTAGGGAGAAAAAGGCAGGATAACGCGCACATGAATATTTTCGTTGTAAGTGACACGCACGGCAGGCTCGACAAGGCAATCGAGATGTACAAAAGATTCGAAGGCGAGCTCGCCGGCTCCGGCTCCGGTACCGGAAAAATAGACATGATCATACACTGCGGCGACCACGAGGAAGACGGCATCGAACTCTCAGAGCGTCTCCGCGTCCCTGTCACGGCCGTACCGGGAAACTGCGACGGCAGCTTCAAGAGAAAAGTCAAGACAGTTGACACGCCTTACGGCCAGATCCTCGTGACTCACGGCCACACGGAATACGTCGACCGCGACATGTCGAATCTCGTCTATCTCGCGGAGGACATGGGATGCGCGGCTGTATGCTTCGGCCACACCCACGTGCCTGTAGACACCGAATACGACGGCATCCACCTCGTGAACCCTGGGAGCCTTACATATCCGAGAGACGGCTCATCCGGCTCGGCAGCCCTCATCACGGCAGACGAAAAGCATTTCACTGTAAAAATAGAATATTATGACGGCGGAAGAAAAAAGAAAAAAGCGCGCGGCGGCTTTCTGAGAAGCATCATGAACTACAGCGACGGGCAGTAAATGCCCGTTTTTTTATTATAAAAAGAGGGGGCGGGTCTCCCCGCCCTGAATATGAGAAATCACAAAAATGTGGCAACTGCGTATTCGTTTCACGCCGGCGCCTTCCGGCACTGCCCGGCTGATAACATGTTCGATCAGCGGCTGATCAATGCCTGCCGGCAGCCGCTCCGCCGGCCGGATCGGTGCTGTCTTCCTTTTCCGCGTAAAGCGCGTCGAGGCGTCTCCTCCTGCTGAGCTTTTTCAGGGCCCTGCCTTCCTGGTCCCTCAGCTCCTCGCTTATATGCACGCCTGTGATCGTGTATTCCACCCACTCGGCGATATTGACCGCATGATCCCCGATCCTCTCGAGGTATTTCGCGATCATTATGAGATCTATGCATACGCCCGGTTCAGCCTCGTTGTTTTTCATCATCTTTATGAGGTCGTCCCTCATATCGTTGAATTCAGCGTCGACTGTGTCATCATCCTTCATGACCTTGCGCGCGAGTTCGAGGTCGTTTTCCACGAATGACCTGATGGATCCTGTGACCATAGCCGTCGCGGAGTCGAGCATCTGCTTAAGATGCGTCTTGCTCTTGGAATCGTCGCCTTCAAGGACCCTCGCGATGTCCGCGATATCCGAAGCCTGATCGCCGATCCTCTCCATGTCGGTTATCATTTTCAAAGCGGACGAAATAGCCCTCATGTCGTTCGCGACCGGCTGGTGCTTTATCATGAGCTTGAAGCACAGCCCTTCTATCTCGCGCTCCTTGGCGTCTATCTCATAGTCAGTCTCCACTGCTATGTCGAGCAGGCTGTCGTCGCCATTCAGAAAACCGTTCACCGCGTCTACGATAACGAGCTCGCAAAGGCTCCCCATCTTGACCATCTCAGCCTTGAGCATGGTCAGCTGCTCATCAAACCCCTGTCTCATAAATACTTCGACCTCTCATCCCGAAATTCTATAAATAGATTTTAGCCATCAGGTGTAAAAAAATCATCGCGCCGTTGTAAAAGCAATGTAAAATTTCGCGGCAATAAAAAAAGCAGGCGGTATAAAACCGCCTGCTGAAGCTAGTCAGAAGGAAATGTTATTTTTCCTCTTTATCGAGTTCGCCTTTTATGTATTTGTCGATCCCGGCTGCGGCTACCTTTCCGGCACCCATGGCCTTGATGACCGTCGCGGCGCCCGTTACGGCGTCTCCGCCTGCGAATATTCCAGGACGGCTCGTCATGCCGTTTTCATCAACAGCGATGCCGCCTCTTTCTGTCGGCTCGATACCCTTCGTGTTATCGATGATGAGCTTGTTGAGTCTCGTACCGATGGCGATGATGACATAATCGCAGTCGATGACGAATTCAGAACCTTCGATAGGCTCCGGACGTCTCCTGCCTGAAGCATCAGGCTCTCCGAGCTGCATCTTTATGCATTTAACGCCTGTAACGTGGCCCTTGTCATCGCCGAGGATCTCGACAGGGTTCGAAAGGAGATGGAAGTGGATGCCTTCCTCTTTCGCATGGTGGACTTCCTCTGCTCTTGCAGGGAGTTCGCTCTCGCTTCTCCTGTAAACGATAGTGACATCAGCGCCCATACGTTTTGCCGATCTGGAAGCGTCCATGGCAACGTTTCCTCCGCCGACAACGACTGCTTTCTTAGGACGGATGATAGGTGTGTCGTAGTCATCCCTGTAAGCCTTCATGAGGTTGATCCTCGTGAGGTACTCGTTGGCTGAAACCACTTCGAGCAGGTTCTCGCCCGGGATGTGCATGAATGAAGGAAGTCCTGCGCCTGTTCCTACGAATACAGCTTCGTATCCTTCTTCATCCATCAGTTCGTCGATCATTACCGCCTTGTCGATGATGGCGTCTGTAACGAACTTCACACCCTTCGCCTCGAGCTTTTCTACTTCGGAAGCGACGATGCTCTTAGGAAGTCTGAACTCAGGGATACCGTAGACGAGTACTCCGCCGACCTTGTGAAGGCTCTCGAATACCGTTACGTCATATCCCATGTTCGCGAGGTCTCCGGCGCAGGCAAGTCCTGACGGGCCTGAACCTACGACTGCGACCTTGTGGCCGTTTGACTCCGGTTTTTCTACAGGATCTTTTCCGTGATTTTCCTGATGCCAGTCAGCTACGAATCTCTCAAGACGTCCGATCCCTACAGGCTCTGCCTTGATGCCTCTTACGCACTTGCTCTCGCACTGTGTCTCCTGTGGACATACACGTCCGCATACAGCCGGGAGTGAGTTCGTGGATGTGATAGTTTCGTAAGCTCCCTCGTAGTCTCCCTCTCTGATCTGAGCGATGAATTCAGGGATCCTTACACCTACAGGGCATCCTGTCATGCAAGGCTTGTTCTTGCAGTTGAGGCAGCGTTCAGCCTCATCTCTGGCTATTTCTTCTGTGTAGCCTGTTGCTACTTCGTCGAAGCATTTGTTCCTTACATCAGGCTCAAGCTCCGGCATAGGATTCTTGTCAGGTCTCATATTAGGCATGCTCACGAACACCTCCTGTCAGTTTACATACGTGCTCTCTTTCGGCATCTTCCTGCTGTTTGTAGTAATTGCTCCTCTCGATGAACAGATCCCAGTCAACGAGTGAGCCGTCGAAATCAGGGCCGTCAACACATACGAATTTTGTTTCTCCTCCGACAGAGGCTCTGCAGCATCCGCACATTCCTGTTCCATCTACCATGTAGGAAGCGAGTGAAGCTACGGAAGGAACTCCGTACTCTTCAGCGACCTTGCATGTGAGTTTCATCATGATGGCAGGTCCT
>JBJETC010000289.1:0-7510 GCA_051883115.1 Anaerovoracaceae bacterium | reverse complement strand
CGAAGAAATACCAGGATGTCGGTGCGCGCATACCTAAGGGCGTACTGCTCGTAGGTCCTCCGGGAACAGGAAAGACTTACGTTTCAAGGGCTACGGCCGGCGAAGCTAACGTGCCTTTCTTCACGATCAGCGGATCTGATTTCGTTGAGATGTTCGTCGGAGTCGGAGCCTCGAGAGTCCGCGACCTGTTCGATCAGGCGAAAAAGAGCGCGCCGTGCATCGTCTTCATAGATGAGATAGACGCGGTAGGACGCAAGAGAGGCGCAGGCCTCGGCGGCGGCAACGATGAGCGTGAGCAGACACTTAACCAGCTGCTCGTAGAGATGGACGGATTCGGAGAAAATTCCGGCATCATCGTGCTCGCCGCGACGAACAGACCTGACGTGCTCGACCCTGCACTCCTGAGACCGGGACGTTTCGACAGACAGATCACGATCGGCATCCCGGACGTCAAGGGCAGAGAAGAGATCATCAAAGTCCATTCGAAGGGCAAACCGCTTGCTCCGGACGTTTCGCCTGAGATCATCGCGAGACGTACGCCTGGCTTCACACCGGCTGACCTTGAGAACCTCATGAACGAGGCCGCTCTCAGCACGGCGAGGAGGAACGGCAGATGGATCAGGATGATCGAGATAGAGGAAGCTATCGAGAAAGTCATAGCGGGACCTGCGAAGAAGAGCCGTGTCATCAGTGATAAGGAGAAAAAGCTCACAGCTTACCACGAAGCCGGCCACGCGATAGTCATGAGGAGTATCCCGGGTTCGGATCCGGTGCATCAGATAACTATCATCCCGAGGGGAATGGCGGGAGGCTACACTTTGTCCCTCCCTACAGAGGATAAATATTTCGAGACAAAAGCGGACATGAAGAACCAGATCGTCCACCTGCTCGGCGGACGTGTCTCGGAAGCCCTGATGCTCGATGATATCTCGACAGGCGCCAGCAACGATATCGAAAGAGCAACTGATATCGCCAGGAGCATGGTGACGAAATACGGCTTCAGTGAAAAGCTCGGACCTGTAAACTACAGCGGTCCTGACGAGCCTTTCCTCGGACGCGACTACACGACGAAGAAAAACTGGTCTGACGGCGTAGCTACCGAAATCGACGAAGAAGTCCGCAAGATCATGGTCGCAGCTTACAAGGAGGCTGAGACGATCCTGAAGGAAAACAGGGACAAGCTCATAAACGTAGCAGAAGCGCTTATCAAGGTCGAGACACTCGACGGCGACCAGTTCGAAGAGCTCTATACGGGCAAGGCCACTCCTGAGGATATCGAGAACGAGATCAGGGAGAGAGACGAGAAGATCAGGGCCATGAACATCCGCGAGGCTGAGGAGACAAAGCGCATCCGTGAGGAAGAGCGCAGGAGAAAGCTCGAGGAACAGGAAAGACAGATGAGAGCTCAGCAGGAAGGCGGGTTCTTCGGACCTGAAGACGGCCCTGAGGATTACGACGAGCCTGACGATTACAGCGGGTCTGATGATGAAAGCGCTGACGGCAGCTCATATGATGACCATACCGATGATGGCCGGCCTGAAGATCAGCCTGAAGAAACAAAGGCCGATGATCAGAACGGGACATACGGCGGCGATGAGCCTGAAAGCGGGAGCGATGATGACCGCAGAGGCGGGAGCTCGCACGGCAGCCACGACGACAGCGCTCCGCTGTAGGATCCGGGCCGGAACATAATATACAGATAATATCGGCAGCCTGCGTGACGGGCTGCCGGATCATTAAGTCAAATATTTTTTCAAGTTACAGTTTTATCGAAAGATGTTGGAGCGGAAATGAAAATAACAGTTGATGACTGCCTGGCATTGGATGCTTTTTCCACGAGTGTGCTTGCGGCAGGAAAAAAGAACAGCAGCAACAAGGTCAAATCGATCTCTGTGCTGGACTCAGCTAATCTTGAGGAAATAAAAAAGGAAAACGGCGTAAGAGACCAGATGGTGCTCACATCGTTCCACGGGCTCGAAGGCAGGAGCGGCATGAAGATCAGGATCATCAACATGCTCGCAGAGCAGAAAGTCGCGGCGCTCGTGCTCTTCAACCAGGGCGAGGACATCTCAGCTGAGGGAGAGCTCATAAAAGCCGCGGAAAACGCAGGACTGCCGCTTATCATCATGCCGGACACGACGGAGGGCTATTCCGAGGCCATAGAGGAAGTCATGAACAAGATCCTCTACAATGATTCCTTTGACAACGACCTCATAAACAACACGATCTTCCATCTGCTGAACTTCGAGAGACACAGCAGCTTCGAGGCAGCCCTCAAGGAAGCGGCGCTGAAGAACGACTTCCAGGTGATCATGCTCTCGAAGGATTTCAACCCTGTGCTCGTCGTCGAGACGAGGAAGAAGACGACACTCGATGACGCCATAAGGCAGGGCCGCAAGAAGGATTTCGACAAGTCAGGGATCTACACGTTCATAGATGTGAACGGCGTCCTCACTTACTGGGGTCCCATCACTGTAAGCGGCGACAGATACTACCTCATGATCGTCGACAACAACGATAACTACTCCGCGGGTGAGATAACGAAGCTCGCCCAGATCATAGAGCTCGCGATGGGCATGTGGAAATACACACCTGAGAGGGACGTCAAGGCGGAACTCATCAAGGCGCTCATCAGGGACAACAAGAGCCTCGCGTATTCCCTCAAGGACGAGATGAACATCGATCCTGACGACATCATCAGCGTTTTCTACGCAAAGGGTATAGAGACAGACTCATGCAATGAGATCATGGCTGAGTTCGAGAAGGAAAACGGATACGAGATCATCAAGGTTTCCGACGGGAGCGAGACGAACGGCCTCATCATAAACCCGAGAGCTCACAGCAAGGAGGAGTCAAAGAGCAAGATCACGTGCATCGGCCTTTACGACCAGCTCAAGGAAGAGAGCAAGAACGTCAGGATATTCCAGGCGACAGGCATAAACGGGATCGAAGGCGCGGGCGACGCGTTCAGGCTCATATACGAGACATGGACATTTGTTGAAAACGTTTTCCCGTACAAGAGGGTATTCTCGAAATACGACCTCACACTCGTATCGAACTGCATAAACATCCAGGTCCAGGGCGGCTACCTCAAGAAGAACTTCACACAGCTGCTCGGTCCTTTTGACAAGGAGCTCGGTGAAAACAAGGCGAAACAGCTGCTCGACACGCTCGAGACATTCGTGCTCGACGCCGGCATGAACAGCAGCAAGACGAGCAAATTCATGGGCATCCATACAAACACCGTCCAGTACCGTCTCAAGAGGATAAACGAGATCCTCGGGGCGGAGATCACAGGGAACAGAGTGATCCCGGCACTTACGATGGCACTGGCACTCAAGCGTCTCGAGAGAGTCATAAAGTAATACCCAAGCGCGGGAGGAAAAATGTTACTTGCATTTGATATAGGAAACACCAACACAGTTATCGGTCTGTTCGAGGACGGCAAGCTCCTCACGAACTGGAGGATCGAAACTGATGCGAACAAGAGCGCCGATGAATACGGCATGCTCATAAGCCAGCTTTTCGCTTACGACCAGATGGACATGAAAGACGTCGAAGATGTCATCATCTCGACAGTCGTTCCGTCAGTCCTTTATACGGTCCAGCACATGTCTGTGAAATACTTCCACAGACGCGCCATAGTAGTCGAGTCAGGCGTAAAAACAGGCCTGATCATAAAGTACGATAACCCGAAGCAGGTCGGCGCCGACAGGATCGTCAACGCCGTAGCCGCTTACAACAAGTACGGCGGACCGCTCGTTATCATAGATTTCGGAACAGCCACGACGTTCTGCGCCGTGACGGACAAGGCCGAGTACTTAGGCGGCACGATCGCTCCGGGCCTCAAGATCTCATCAGAAGCCCTTTTCGAGAGGACAGCCCAGCTGCCAAAGGTAGAACTCGAAGAGCCGGGCAGGACCATCTGCAAGAACACTGTACAGAGCATGCAGTCAGGCCTCATATACGGCCACATGGGACTCGTTGAGTTCGTTGTGGCAAGGATGAAGAAAGAACTCTCGAAGTACTGCGGGGGCAAGGATGTCCAGGTCGTAGCGACGGGCGGCCTCGCGACGCTCATTTCATCAGGAGTGAACTGCATAGACAAAGTCGACAAAATGCTGACACTCGAAGGCCTTGAGATCATCTACAGGAAAAACAAGCATCTGCACAACCGTCCGTGCCTCGAATGCGACGACAGGGAGAGCTGGAGCCATGCTGAATAGCGGACACATCCGCGCCGATGCGGACTGGACACGCGCGGCCGGCGCGATGCAGCGCCTGAGGAAAGAGAACGGGGATATAAGGATCGGAGACGTAAAGCTTGAGAATCCTTTTGTCCTCGGACCGATGGCAGGATTCACCGACGCGCCGATGCGCAGGATATGCCGCGAGATGGGAGCTTCACTGACATACACCGAAATGGTCAGCGCCAAGGCGCTGCACTACGGTGATGAAAAAAGCAGGAGGCTCCTTTTTACGTACCCGGAAGAAACGCATACGGCGTATCAGATCTTCGGGCATGAGCCTGACATCATGGCGGAAGCAGCGGAGAAGCTGGAGGAGCTCCCGGGCGAGATCATAGATATAAACATGGGCTGCCCTGTCCCGAAGGTCTTCAGG
Organism: Anaerovoracaceae bacterium; assembly: GCA_051883115.1. GTDB lineage: Bacteria > Bacillota > Clostridia > Peptostreptococcales > Anaerovoracaceae > Aminicella. The sequence continues at coordinate 2,887 of JBJETC010000289.1, read as the reverse complement.
AACGGCGACGGATCGGCACTGTCCAGGGACCCAGAGCTCGCCGAAAAGGTGATCCGTGCCGTGGTGTCTCATTCATCGAAGCCTGTGACGGCAAAGATAAGGCTTGGCATAGATGACGAGCATATAAACTGCGTCGAGATGGCGCAGGCGCTCGAGTCGGGCGACGCTTCAGCAGTGGCTGTCCACGGGCGCACGCGCGTGCAGTATTACGAAGGCAGGGCAGACTGGGAAAAGATAGCTGATGTGAGGAAAGCTATCGGCATCCCGGTGATCGCTAACGGCGACGTGACAGACGCGGAGCAGGCGGCGGACATCATGGAGCAGACAGGCTGCGGCATAGTGATGGTGGCGAGAGCAGCTCTCGGCGATCCGTGGATATTCAGGGATCTTGACGACGCATGGAACGGCAGGGAACGGATGCCGGAGCCCGGCCTTGATGACAGGAAACGCATGATGATAAGGCAGCTTGACGACATGATCGAACTCAAGGGCGAGTATTCGGCCGTGAGGGAGATGAGGAAAGTCGCGGGTTTTTACCTCAAGGGCATGACGGGCGGCGCGAGGATGCGCGGCGTCATAAACAGGATAGATGAGGCTGACGTCCTGAAGGAATTCATTATGGCAATAGGCACAGATGAATTTTTGAAGCTGGCAGATTTATACAGAATATAAAAAATATATAAACATTTACATAGTGACGAAAAAACTTATATACTAAATGATGTGTTTTTGATGCAGCGTCCGAGGTATAATACACAATATATTGTGTATGCCCCGGGCGTTTTTTCATGCAGGTTGTGTTTTGACGGGCAAAAGAGCAAAAATGAGCAAAAAAAGTTGGAATTGTAAAGCTTTTGTGAAATTTTTTTACTCGAATAGATTGAATTCAATATGTACGGATGATAGCATAAGTAAGACTGATTAATTGGGATATCAGGCTCTGAAGGCAGAGCAGGACATAAAAACCAGGGACGGAGCGCGATGCCCGGCGGTCCCGGAGAGAGGGATATATCTTTATGAAACGCAGAAATGCCGGCTTTGGCAAAAAGATTATAACGACAGTTCTGGCGATGCTGGTATGCATGACTATGTGCATGCCTGTCTTTGCTGCCGGGGAGATGCATAAGATCATCTTCAGGCTTGAAAACAGCGAAGGCGGCGTCACGGACACTGTGACATTCAATATCGAGGATGGTCAGACGTACGGAGCTGACGCTGATGACGCTGTATCCGTGCGCGATACTTTTTACTATAAAGGAAAAGACTACGACCTCGTTTCCGAAGGAGCGACCGAGGGAAAAGCTGAGAGCGATGTCACATTCACATATATGGAGCATAAGGATAAAAGCTTCAAATATGAGCTCAGATGTGTCGACCGCGACGGCAACCTGCTCAAAAAGACGGAGACAGAGATCCCTGCGGGCGGGAGCGCTGAAGTCAGTGTGCCGTCGGAGATCACCGCTGCAGGCGATGTAAAGTACACGACGACGGAGAAAGATTTTACCGTAAAATACAGCAACAGCACGAGCGGCAGGACGATCGTCTACAAGCCTGCTTCTGACAGCGAAAGCGGCCAGTATACTGTTGAGGTCCGCTACGTCGACGCAGCCGGCAAGGTCCTCCAGACGAGGAGCTTTACAGTGAACAAGCGCGACGTGTATTTCTATGCTCCGACGACATTCGCTCTGACAGAGAGCGGGAGCACGGTGTACTACACGGCGGCTGACGGCGAGAACACGATGATACATCATGTACCATCAGACCGCAGCACGACATCATACACGATAAAATACAACAGCGTTTCGTCAGATGGTTCGTCTGACGGTTCTTCAGGCACGGCTGAGGAAACAGCATATAAATGGTACATCATGCAGTACGACGCCAGGACGAACGAGAGCATCGGCGTCGTAAAGAAGGAAGTCGATCCGGGAAGCACGGTGACGTTCGATCCTGAGAAAGAGGACACGATAGACGGATACACCGTGAACAAGGCTTTTCGGAAAACTTTTTCCCATACATACGGCGACAAGACGCACGTTACTTACGTATATTACGATCCGGACGGATGGAAGAACAGCTCCGACGTCCAGACAAGAGACATCACGATAAAGTACGTCAACATCAAGGACGGTTCGGTCCTGAAGACGATGACGAAGACAGCGACGTCAGAGCACGACACGAGGATCGACTTCGCAGACAGCTTTGACAAGGACGGAGCACATTACCTCAGGGTAGACGGCCAGGCGGCTTACGTCGACCACAACTTTTATTCCCCTAAGGAAGTCTACACTGTCTACTACAGGAACGAGAAAGACACGGAATTCAAGCACGTCGTCATAACGAAGACCGAAGTCGTAGAGACAAAGGTCTACCGCGACGACACGCAGTACGAGATCGAGCCGGGTTACACGAGGGTGATCGCCACGAACCAGGATAACGGCCAGTCTCAGGTCATCGGAAACGAAGACGCAAGAGGTGATCAGATAAACGGGTCGGGCAATGACAAAGACGGCGCCGACGTTTCGGTAGACGGACTGAAGACGAAAGACATCGAGACACCAAAGGGAAACATCGACCTGAGCAGGAAAAACGGGTCATCGGACAATAAGCGCACGGCAGCCATCGCAGGCGCCGCGGCAGCGCTTTTGCTCGTCCTTCTCATTTTGTTCATGAGAAAAAGAAGGAACAGCAGCAAAGAAGAAAACGCAGCAGAGAAATAGCAGAGAAATAAAGGAACATACAGAGACTGAAAGACAGATCCGGTCCGGCGGCACGCGGCGGAGCGGCGCCGGAAGCAAGGAAGGAAATCCACAAGATGAAAAAGAACAATAACAATAATCTTAAAAAATGGCTGTCATTGCTATTGTGTTTCCTGATGCTCGTGAAC
>JBJETC010000288.1:0-7516 GCA_051883115.1 Anaerovoracaceae bacterium | reverse complement strand
GCCTGAAAAGCGGAAATATGAAGAAAAAACCTTTTTTCTCCCATTGAATATTGATTTCAATATGATAATGTAATTAGTGCAAATCATATGAAATCATGCGGTAAGCCGCGCGTTTCTCCGCGCAGCTCACCGTGAATTTTTTATTGGGGAGGGATCAAATGGGTGTTGTGAAGGCTCTTGCACGGAGCATAAGGGAATTCAGGCGCGAATCGATACTTTCGCCGGTATCGGTAACGTTCGAGACCCTTATAGAATGCCTGATCCCGCTCATCATGGCACGACTCATAGATGATGCGGACGGCACCTCCATGCAGCCTATCTTAAAATACGGGGCCATACTCTTTGTCATGGCGATGGCTTCGCTTTTCTTCGGGACAGCAGCCGCGAGGTTTGCTGCAACAGCCTCGGCAGGCCTGTCGAAAAATCTCAGGCATGACATTTTCTATAAAATACAGACATTCGCGTTCAGCGACATAGACAGATTTTCCCCGTCTTCGCTCGTGACGAGGATCACCACTGACGTTACTAACGTACAGAACGCGTACCAGATGATCATAAGGGGCGCGATCAGGGCTCCGCTCATGATGATATTTTCAGTCATCATGGCGATGACCATAGATAAAAAAATGGCCCTCGTATTCCTGGTGCTCCTGCCGATACTCATAGCCATAATACTGGGGATCGTGATCAGGGCTATACCGCTCTTCAGGCGCATATTCAGGAGATACGACGCCATGAACAACGATGTGCAGGAGAACATCACAGGCATCAGGGTCGTGAAGTCGTTCGTGCGCGAAGATTACGAGACGGAAAAATTCCACGGCCAGTCAGAAGAAGTCTGCAGAGACTTCACGTTCGCAGAGCGTCTGATGGCGCTGATCTCGCCTTCGATGATGCTGGCGGTATTCACAGCGATCTCGCTCGTAAGCTATATAGGCGCGAAGACGATCATCCAGACACACGGCATGGGGCTCACGACAGGAGACCTTTCTTCTCTCATCTCGTACGGCGTCCAGATCATGATGGCTGTAATGATGTTTTCGATGGTATTCGCGCTCTGCTCCATCGCGTCAGAGTCGGCGGAGAGGATAGCCGAGGTCCTGAATTCAGGCGTCTCGCTCACATCTCCTGAGAACGGCATCACAGAAGTAAAAGACGGGTCAGTAGAGTTCAACCACGTCGATTTCGCATACGGCGCGGACCACGAGAAAAAAGTCCTGAAAGACATAAACCTCAGGATCCCGTCGGGTTCATCGCTCGGGATAATCGGAGGCACAGGCTCGTCAAAATCCTCGCTCGTCCAGCTCATCTCGAGGCTCTACGACGTTACGTCAGGCTCCGTCAGAGTGGGCGGCACCGACGTCAGGGAATACGACCTCAAAGCCCTCAGAGAGCAGGTCGCGACTGTCCTTCAGAAAAACACGCTTTTCCACGGGACGATAAATGACAACATGCGCTGGGGCAGAAAAGACGCCACCGACGAAGAGATAAAGAAGGCATGCGAGCTCGCCCAGGCAGACGAATTCGTACAGCAGCTCCCGGGAAAATATAACTACATGATATCCCAGGGCGGCACGAACGTCTCGGGCGGCCAGAAACAGAGGCTCTGCATCGCGAGGGCCCTCCTGAAAAACCCGAAGATCCTCATCATGGACGATTCGACATCAGCTGTCGACACGAAGACAGACGCCCTCATCAGGGAATCCATGGGAAAATACATGCCTGACATGACGAAGATCATAATAGCGCAGCGCGTTTCATCTGTAGAACTCTGCGACAATATAATCGTCATGGACGGCGGAAAAATAGTCGAGCAGGGCACGAGCGAAGAACTCCTCGCCGCAGGCGGCATATACAAAGACCTGTACGAGACCCAGCTCAAGGGAAAGGAGGCGTAAGCGATGCGTAAACCAGCTGAAAAGCAGAGAAAAGCCGGCGCCAGGAGCACACCGGGTACATTCTCCAGGCTCATGAAATACATGTTCAGTTACTACCGCTTCGGACTCATCTTGTCCATCGTATGCATCGTGCTCGCCGCCGTTTCATCATCAGTCGCGACTATTTTCCTCCAGAGGCTCATAGACGTCGTCATCACTCCGGGGATAAAGTCGGGCCTTTCGTCCGTTCACGCCGAAATGATGAAGATCATGGCGACAATGATCTCCGTGTACGCCGTCGGAGTCCTCGGATCACTCATTTACACACAGATACTCGCGAGAGTGACACAGGGCACGCTCAGGCACATGAGAGACGACATGTTCTCGAACATGGAAAAACTTCCGATCAGGTATTTTGACACGAACGAGGCCGGCGACATCATGTCGACATACACGAACGACACCGACGCGATCCGCCAGATGATCGGTCAGTCGATGCCGACGATAATACAGACTGTGCTGTCACTTGCAGCCATCCTCGTCGTGATGCTCAGGTTCAGCATCTGGATGACGCTCATCACGCTCGTTTTCCTCATGCTCATGATATTCGTCACGAAGAATTTCGGCGGCAATTCATCACGCTACATGATAAAGCAGCAGAAATCGCTCGCTGCCGAGGAAGGCTTTGTCGAAGAGATCATAGCGGGGCAGAAGGTAGTTCAGGCATACTGCCACGAACAGGAAGCCGAGAAAGACCTTGACAGGCTGAACGACCAGCTTTTCCGCGACAGCGCCCAGGCCAACAAGTACGGCAACATGCTCATGCCTGTGCTTAACAACCTGGGCAACATCATGTACGTCGTGCTCGCCATCATCGGCGGCCTGCTGACCGTATTCCACGCGACGAACATCAGCCTCACCGGCATCCATCCGATAACGATAGGCATCATCGTCTCGTTCCTCAGCATGTCGAGACAGATGTCACAGGCTATAGGACAGGCTTCGATGCAGATGCCTATGATCGCCATGGGACTCGCAGGCGCGGGCCGTGTCTTCGACCTCATGGACCAGGTCCCGGAAGAGGATCACGGCACAGTCGAACTCGTAAATGCAGAATACGCCGAAGACGGTTCTATCCGCGAAGCAGACAGGAAGACAGACATCTGGGCGTGGAAATGCCCTGAAGAGGACGGAAGCGTTTCATACGTCCCTCTCAAAGGCGACGTGAGGTTCTTCGACGTCGATTTCGGCTACGACCCTGACAAACTCGTACTGCATGATATTTCGCTCTTCGCGAAGCCGGGCCAGAAGATCGCCTTCGTAGGCGCTACCGGAGCGGGCAAGACTACGATCACGAACCTCATAAACCGCTTTTACGATATCCCTGACGGCAAGATAAAATACGACGGGATAAATATAGATAAGATAAAAAAGCCTGACCTCCGCCGCTCGCTCGGGGTCGTCCTCCAGGACGTCAACCTTTTCACCGGCACGGTCATGGAAAACATCAGGTACGGCCGTCTCGACGCCACGGACGAGGAATGCATCGAAGCTGCGAAGCTGGCTAACGCCGACTGCTTCATTTCCATGCTCCCTGACGGATACGATACCATGCTCACGAACAACGGCGAACAGCTTTCGCAGGGCCAGCGCCAGCTCATTTCGATAGCGCGCGCGGCAGTCGACGATCCACCGGTAATGATCCTCGACGAGGCGACTTCGTCCATCGACACGAGGACAGAGGAACTCGTCGAACAGGGCATGGACAACCTCATGGAAGGAAGGACCGTGTTCGTGATAGCCCACAGGCTTTCTACAGTAAGAAATTCCAAGGCCATCATGGTACTCGACCACGGCCGCATCATAGAGCGCGGATCGCACGAAGACCTTATCGCCCAGCACGGCGTTTACTACCAGCTGTACACAGGCGCGTTCGAGATGGAATAGATCATCCGAAAAAATACGGCATCAAAAAGCTCCCGGCATCAGATACCGGGAGCTTTTCATATGTCTTAGATCTGTTTTCTAATTGATCTGTTTTCTATCTATTTTCTTTTCATCGATCTTATCATGGCTTTTTCCTCAGGGCTTACCTGCCTCGACTCCGTGATCTTCTGAAGCGCCTTGTTGTATGTCACTTTGTCGAGAGAACTCCGCTCAAGGTACGAGAGCGTCTTTTCCGGGAAGCTGAGATAGCAGTACGACAGAGCCCACGCGGCAGCCATCATCGTGTAGTAAGGCTTTTCCCCCAGTGTGTCGAGCAGCTCCAGATCGCGGTCAATATGATCGCCGTCGATAAAATAATCGAGCATGCTCACCGCGGCGAAGCGCATCCCGAACTCGTGCTCGGACTTGAAATACGGGACGATGAAGTCCCACGCCTTTTCCCTGTTTTCCGGTGCGCTGAAATCATGGAGCCCCGTCACAGTGCTGTCGCATACGGACCAGTTATCTATCCGCGGGATGAAACCGCGGAGAATATCGAGTTTCTCGCTGAAATCACATTTGATGTACCCGATCATCAGGCCGCGCAGCAGCGTTTCTTCAAAGTAAACGTCAGTCTCAGGCGAGTCAAGGCATGCACGCCAGTCACCGCGAGCGAGCTTTTTCGCGATCTTCCTGAGCTGCGGCAGTCTCACACCTATGATGTTCCTTTCGCCCGGGATGAGCCCGCCCGAAAAATCGGCGTATTTGCTGTCTCTGTATTTTTCAAGTTCTTCGCGTATTTCCCTGTCCATCAGAAAAGCCTCCTCATGAGGCTATGATACCACTTTATTCGTGATAAAAAGATCCTTTAGTCAGTCCATATATCCTTCGCGTATCTGAAAGCTGCCCATGCTTTCGGCCAGCCCGCGTAAAACGCGGCGTGCGTGAGGATCTCGGCGATCTCCTCTTTTGTGATGCCATGTTTCTTCGCGTTCATTAGATGGTATTTCAGCGAGTCATCGAGCACCCCGCTTGCCATGAGTGCCGTGACAGTAACGATGCACCTGTCCCTCGCGGAAAGCTTGTCTTCTCTCGACCACACCTGTCCGAAAAGGACGTCGTCATTGAGTTCAGCGAATTTCGGGGCAAAATCCCCGAGCTGGTCCCTGCCAGCAGTAACTTTTTCTGCCATGATATTTTCCTCCATTATTCTCCGCTGCCCGCCGGCGATTCCTGCTATTGCTGAGTCCGGCAGCCGCGTCCTTGCCGCTGCCCGCCCGATACGCGGGCTGTACATATTACAGATTATCGTATTCTTCGTCCGAAACAGGCTCGCACCATTCGTTCGACGTCTCCTCTCCCGGGACGCCGATCGCGATATGGCTGAACCAGCTGTCCTTCTTCGCTCCGTGCCAGTGCTTCACCTCAGGCGGGATCGTTATGACAGTACCCGGCGTAAGACTCACCGGATCCTTTCCTTCTTCCTGATACCAGCCCTCTCCGGCCGTGCAGATTATGATCTGGCCGCCGCCTTTTTTCGCGTGGTGGATATGCCAGTTGTTCCTGCACCCCGGCTCGAACGTGACGTTAGATACGTTAAGAGCTCCGTTGCCGTCCGAAAGGACTTTGAGGTAAGACGTCCCGGTGAAATACTTCTCGAACGCAGTGTTTTCACCGCCGATCCCGAACACGTCGGCTTTTTCGAATTCTTTTCTGTCTGATATTTTCATTTTTCCCCTTTCCTTTCTTATTCCGATCCCTATCTCATTCCACGTTTTTCCCGATCCATTTCGCTATGGCAGGCCCGCTCCCCGCGGCATCAGCGCCGTGTATCGAAAGACCCTTTCGCACATCAGCGCCGGGGCACTCGGAACGGATGTCCCTTTCGCTGCGCCCCATGCCGCTCCCTTCATTCGTGCAGAAAGGAAGTATCGTCTTCCCGCTGAAATCAAAAGCCTCGAGGAACGTGAACACCGCCATCGGCATCGTGCTCCAGTAGTTCGGATATCCGAGGCAGATCGTGTCGTACCCGTCTATCGACTCCGGCACCGACTTGAGCTCAGGCCTCGCGCCATCGCTCTGGTCTGCCCTCGCCTCCTCGATGCACTCGTTGTAATCCTTAGAATACGGCTTTTTCTGGTCTATCCTGAACAGATCGCCGCCCGTTTCCTCCGCGACCATCTTCGCCGCGACCTCGGTATTCCCCACCTCAAGGTCCACTATCCGGCCATTTACATAATTTTCATACGGCCTTGAATAATACGCTACAAGTATATTCGACATCCCAAGCATCTCCTTTTCCCTGTCATATCTATCTTTCTGCTGATATTTTATACAGGGCGCCATTGGAAAGGAATCTCCGATATGTTAGAATCATATAAACCAATAGTTCATACCGCCCGTTAAATACAGACTGGGCAAAAATCAATAGTCAGATGTGAATGGTTAAAGGCTGATATATTTTGATATATAAAGGATAAAAGGAAAAAACATGTACGATCCACTGCTCGACACATTCATGGCCGCCGCCGACACAGGCAGCTTCACAAAAGCCGCGGAAAAGCTTTTCATCTCGCCTACGGCCGTCATGAAACAGATAAATACACTTGAAGAACGCCTTTCCCTGAAGCTCCTCAGCAGGACACCGTCCGGCGTAAGCCTCACGAGAAGCGGGAAAATAGTCTACGACGGCGCCGTCTTCATGAAGGATTACTCCGCGAAAACGCTCCGCGAGGCCAGGGAAGCCGAAAGCAGCGAAAGTAAAACATTCTGCATCGGTACATCGCTCCTGAACCCGGCCAAACCGTTCATGGACCTCTGGTACAGCATGAACAGCCCGTTCCGGGACTACAAGCTCCACCTCGTGCCTTTTGACGACGACCACGAAGACATCCTGGAAGTCATCGGCCAGCTCGGAGACAGGTTCGATTTTCTCATAGGCGTCTGCGACTCCAAGCAGTGGCTCTCGAAATGCAATTTCCTCGAGCTCGGCACGTACAGAAAAATGGTCGCCGTTGCGCCTGAGCACAGGCTGGCGAAGAAAAAGAAAATAAAAGTAGAAGACCTTGAAGGCGAAACCCTGATGATGGTCCCGCAGGGCGATTCCGGCGCGAACGACTTCATCCGCCACGACCTCACGATGAACCACCCCGGCATAAAGATCGAAGACACGCAGCAGTTCTACGACATGACGGTTTTCAACAGGTGCGCCGAGACAGGCAGCGTCCTCCTCACGATAGAGTGCTGGAAAAACGTCCACCCCGGACTCGTGACGATACCTGTCGACTGGGGATACAGGATCCCCTACGGCCTCCTATACAGCAGGGAGCCGTCAGACGACGTCATGAGATTCGTCGGGGCAGTAAAAAAGAGGCTCGCACGGTAGCGGACCCCTTTTTACTTGCCTTTTCAGGCCGTACAGCCTCACGCCGTACCTGTGCCGTTAATATGCAGTCTCTATTTCTGCTGCAGTCTCCTTCTCAGGATAAGACTGCTGATCACTGCCGCAGTGGCTGTGGCAATGATGCCTACGATCCACATATATAACCTCCTTCAGTCAAACCTTTAAATGATGCGATTTCACCTGTACACCCGTACATGTAAAAACACTGCATATTGTATATACTTATGTATGCTGTGTCAACATCATAAACGCTTCACAATGCGTCACTTGTTATTGTGTAGAATTTTATATATAATTGAATGAACCTGCG
>JBJETC010000287.1:0-7549 GCA_051883115.1 Anaerovoracaceae bacterium | reverse complement strand
GGGGCGCTAATGATCCACAGGAAGCCGCTAGAGGATGATGATCCCGGGGATGATATCAAGGCGCGTGATGATGCTGAGGAAAGCTTCGCCGGGAAAAAAGACGAGCATAGCACCGCCGGGGAAAAAGAGGCTGAAGATAAAAAAATAACCGCCTGACAGCAGCGCTTCATGCGGCGCTGCCGCCCGGCGGAACATCACCAGGACAGGACGACGCGTCCTGTCTTTTATTTTTTCACGAGATCCGGTATCTCATCCGATATCGTTTCTTTTTATAACCTTTTTTATATCCTTTTTTCTTTATTTTGTCATCGTCCTTTTCACGCACGTCTTCCAGCCGCTGTAAAGGGCTTCTCTCCTCGCGTCATCCATCGCAGGATCAAAAGTCTTACCGAGCGTCCACTTCTTTCTGATCTCGTCTCTGTCCTTCCAGACTCCTGTCGCAAGGCCCGCAAGGTATGCGGCCCCGAGCGCCGTCGTCTCGAGGATGCTCGGCCTCTTGACCGAAACGTTCGAGATGTCGGACTGGAACTGCATGAGGACGTTGTTCGCACTCGCGCCTCCGTCGACCTTCAGCGCTGATATGTCGAGGCCCGTGTCGGCTTTCATCGACTGCAGCACGTCGTTGCTCTGATAGGCTATGGATTCAAGCGCGGCGCGTATGATCTCGTTCCTTCCCGTACCTCTCGTGAGGCCGTATATAGCGCCTCTGGCGTCCATATCCCAGTAAGGAGCGCCGAGCCCCGTGAATGCAGGTACGATATACACCCCGCCTGTATCCTCGCATTTTGCCGCAAAATACTCGCTGTCAGCGCTTTCTCTTATGAGCCCGAGCTCATCCCTTATCCACTGTATCACAGCACCTCCGACGAAAACGCTGCCTTCGAGGCAGTACTGGACTTCGCTGCCGAGTCTGACCGCTATCGTCGTGGCGAGGCCGTTGCTGCTGTCTGCCGGGCGGTCTCCTGTGTTCATGAGCATGAAACACCCTGTCCCGTATGTGTTCTTGACTTCGCCCGGCTCGAAGCACGCCTGCCCGAAGAGCGCTGACTGCTGGTCCCCAGCCGATCCCGCGATAGGAATCTCAGTCCCCCTTATGTTCATCGTGCCGTAGACCTCGCTGCAGCTCCTGACCTCAGGAAGCATGGCTCTCGGTATGTCAAGGGCCTTAAGGATGTCGTCATCCCAGTCAAGGTCGTGGATGTTATACATCATCGTCCTCGAAGCGTTCGTGGCGTCTGTGACGTGCGCCTGCCCGTCAGTGAGCTTCCAGATGAGCCAGCTGTCGACAGTCCCGAAGCAGAGCTCGCCTTTTTCAGCGCGCTCCTGGGCGCCGTCAACGTGATCGAGTATCCAGCGGAGTTTTGTCGCAGAGTAATACGCGTCAGGCAGGAGGCCTGTCTTCGCTTTTATGACTTCAGCAGGGATCTTTTTCTCGAGCTCCCTCACGATATCGGCGCTTCTCCTGCACTGCCAGACTATGGCATTGTAGATCGGATTTCCCGTCTTCCTGTCCCAGACGATCGTCGTCTCACGCTGGTTCGTGATGCCTATGCCGGCGATCTCGTCAGGGTCGATCCCGGCCATCGCTATGGCTTCTGACAAAACGCCCGACTGGCAGCTGTATATCTCCACAGGGTCGTGCTCTACCCAGCCCGGCTCAGGGAAGTGCTGGCGGAATTCCTTCTGAGCGAGTCCCTTTATGTTCTGATCTTTGTCAAAGACTATTGCCCTGCAGCTCGTCGTACCTTCGTCGAGAGCTATGATATATTTCTTCCCGGACATCCCCTACCTCCCTGTGCCTTCTTCCTCAGCTGCGGCTTCTGTGAGCGGGCCTTCCAGCCTGTCGTCGAGCCAGCCGTCTATGAACGAATAAACCTCGAGCTTATCGAGCTCGTTATGTATCTCGTGCCTGTCCTCAGGCCAGATCTGGCATGTGAGGTCTTTCTGCCCGGCGTCTATGAGCATAGAGAAAACTTTCCTCACGCCTTCGCCGTAATTCCCGACAGGGTCCATGCCTCCCGATACGATGAGGACCGGCAGATCCCTGTCGAGCGTCTGGAACCACTTTTTATCGCTCACTTTGCAGAGGACCGTGAGCATGTCTCTGTAGGCGCTCGCGGTGAACGGGAAGCCGCAGAGCGGATCCTCCCTGTATTTTATGCAGACTTCATCGTCACGGCTCAGCCAGGCGTTAGCGTTCACAGGATCTTTTATTTTGTCGTTGTATTTTCCCATGTTCGCCTTCACGATCGTCCTGCTGATATGGCGCGGGCCGCGGACAGCCGATATGACAGAAGCGAGCTTTTTCCCGACCCCGTTCATCGGCGAAGGGCCTGCAGTACCCGAAATGATAAGGCCGTTTATTGTGTCAGGCCAGATCATGGCGTAGAGCCTCGCGAAAAAGCTCCCCATGCTGTGGCCGTAGAAAAACACAGGCTTGCCGGGCCATTCTTCATGTATGTGCCTGTTCATCTGGCGCTGGTCGCGCGTGACGAACTCCCATCCGTTCTGCGCGGCGAAAAATCCCCGTTCCTCAGGCTCTGCCGTGCGCCCGTGTCCGAGATGATCGCACCCCGCGACAGCGTATCCGTGCTTCGTGTACCACGCTATCATAGGCTCGTATCTCTCTATGTACTCCGACATGCCGTGGCATAGCTGTATCACGGCTTTCGGAGCGTCTTTCACAGGTCTGTAATAATACGAGTAAATGTTATGCCTGCCGTCAGCCGACTTGAATGTGTCAGTCTGCTTCAGGAAATCTCCGTTATTCTCTTCCATAGCTATTTCCCCCAGAACGACCTAATCTGGCCGTAAATGATAAGTATCATGAAAACAGGTCCCAGCCACCTGATGCAGAAGTCGTACATCCTCCTCGATCTGAACCTGCCGCCGAGGCTTATCTCGTCATCGAGGTAATGCGGCACGACCCATCCTATGAGCACGGCCATTATGAGGCCTGTCACAGGCATGAGCACGCCCTCGGCTATGCAGTCCCACACGTCGAGCACCGTCTTCTGACCGAGGATGTGGAACCACTGTGTGAGCGTTCCCGATCCCATATGGTCGGCCGCCGTGAGGAAATTCCCCGCGAACGCCGCAGCTGTCATGAGCAGCGTTATGCGTATCCTCGCAGCCGGCTTGCCTTTTTTTATCCTTAAATCAAGGATCGATGAGATCCCTGCTTCCATCATCCCTATAGAGCTCGAGAGCACAGCGAGGAAAACGAGGAACCAGAACATCAGCTGGAATACCCTGCCTGCTGCACCGAGCGACTTGAACACCGTCGTCATGGAGACGAACAGGAGTCCAGGCCCCGCTGACGGCTCGAGGCCGAAAGCGAACACTGCCGGCATTATGGCCAGAGCGGCCAGGAGAGCAGCGGCCGAATCGCCGATGGTGACGATGGCTGCGTCTTTTTCCAGATCGTGCTCCTTGCCGAGGTATGAACCGTACGTTATTATCGCGGCCGACGAGAGCGACAGCGAGAAAAACATCTGTCCTCCGTCGAGGTACAAGATGTCCAGGAATTTCTTCGGCGTGTCCCACGTGCTGAAATCAGGCTTGAACAGGAACTTCAGCCCGCCCGAAGCGCCCTTCAGCATGCACGACCTCACCGCCATGATCAGGAGCATGAAAAAAAGGACCGGCAGAGCGAACTTGCAGAATTTTTCTATCCCGCCCTGGACGCCCATGAAAACTATGACCATCGTTATCGCGAGGAATATCGTCATCCACAGGACGGCCTGCTTCGTGCTTCCCATGAGCGAGTTGAAGTAAGCCCCCGGATCGCTCGTCAGCACCGGAGCGTTTTTATCGAACAGCGCGCCTATGGAGTCGACAAAGTATTTCGTTATGAAACCGCCGAACGTGCAGTAGAAGCACATGAGGAGCCACGGCACCACAGTCTGCAGCACGCCGTTGAACGTGAATCTCGGGTCCGCCTGCTTATACGCCTCTATCGTCCCCTTCTGCGTCTTCCTCCCGAGCGCCATCTCAGACAGCACGAGCGGATATCCCACGACGATCGCGAGTATTATATATATAAAAAGGAAACCGAACCCGCCTCCTATCCCGAGCTTGTACGGGAACGACCACAGGTTCCCCAGCCCTACAGCCGCGCCGAGCGTGGCCATGAGGAAGCCGAAATTCGATCCGAATCTGCCCTTTTGATTTTTATTATCCTGCATCAGAACCTCCAAACAATTGTAAACTTGTTTTTTATTATACTATAAATCGAGGCCCTGAAACGCACAGCTTTTTTACAAAAGCGTGACAAAACAAAAAAGAACGCCCCGCGGCCGCGGCCAAATGCCGCACCACAGCGCGTCCCTGCTGATACACTGCCGGAGCTGCATGAAACAGCTCCGGAGTACGAATATATCAAATTGATCCTTTCGCTCAGGTTTCCTGCGCCCGAGCCCGATCACGATCCTGTCCCGCTTCGCGTCTCCCGAACGCAACCGATTGTCTCTATAAAATGAACAAACCTAATAATAAAGGAAGAGCGCCTGAGTCCAAACAGCATCGTTTTTCATTTCCACTGAAAAAAATAAAACGCCCCCACCTCTGTGGGGGCCAGTCAGTTATCCTGATCTGGCTTACTATTCTTCATAACTATCCCTAACATCTTAACATCCTCTGATCTTCTTCTAGTTTTCGGCTTCAACTCTGGCACTCATGTGAGGAACGAAATCTTCCTTCTGCTGGAAGATCTGGTCCAGATACCTGAGCGATTTCGACAGGAGTTCGTAATTCACAGTGTAGAAAATGTTCTTCCCGTCTCTCCTGTCATTGATCACGCCTGCTTCTTTCAGCACTTTCATGTCATGTGACAATGTGGGCTGAGTAACGTCGAAGTCGTCTTTAATCATCGTAGCACACAGTTCTCCGTGCGACAGGGTACTAACTATCTTGAGTCTCTTTGGATCTGATATAGCCTTCAGCACCCGTGTCAAATCCATATAAATCTTTTCCATATTCGGCCACCCTTACTCACACATCGGTTACACACATATTATAGGGCGTGTCCGAAAAATGTCAATATTATAAATATTTCTTAATTTTTGACAGTAATTTTGTATTTTTTTGGCTTTTTAGTGGTTTATGATAAATGTAAAAAATGCAATTTTTTCTCGATTTTACACTCTATTTTGTAAAAATATGCGCATTTCAGCGTTATTGTATAAATATATATACCGTGACAATTAAATTTATTATTGTGACTAGACACAACGCAAAATGTGACAAAAAAATTAATATTTTAAAGTTTTATTATATTTCGTACAACTACGGATGCCATCAGCATCCCCGCAGCAGGAGGGACAAAAGCCGTCGAACCCGGGACAGACTTCTTGCCCGGACGCGGCTCTTCTCCGGACCGCGCCTTCATAGGCTCCTCGACAGAATATACGACTTCCAGAGCCTTTACGCCGTGCTTCCTCATCTCTTTCCTCATGGCCCTCGCCATAGGATCCATGGACGTGTCGAAAATATCAGCAGCTCTCAGTTTCGACGGGTCTATCCTGTTGCCGCATCCCATGGCTGAAATCACAGGTATCCCGAGAGATTGCGCCTTGAGGATTATATCTGTCTTGGCGCTCATCGTGTCTATCGCATCGACTATATAGTCTACCCCGGTGAAATCAAACCTGTCCGCCGTCTCCGGCAGATAGAACATCGTATATTTACCGACTTTGATATCCGGATCTATAGCGTGGATACGTTCTTCAACCACGTCCGTCTTGTACCTTCCGATCGTGTCTTCCGTCGCCAGGATCTGGCGGTTCAGGTTCGTCTCGTCGAAGACGTCATTGTCCACGACATCGATCCTCCCTATGCCGCTCCTCGCGAGAGCTTCTATGGCGCCGCCGCCGACGCCGCCGGCCCCGAACACTGCAACATGGCTGTTCCAAAGCTTTTCCAGATTCTCATCGCCCAAAAGCGATCTCGTTCTCGAATATCTGTCTGGCATATCCTTTCAGCTTCCCTTCCGATTCCCCGATGATCAAACGACTAATATTTTACAATATGAACGGCCCGGCCGCCACACGAAATTTGGGTCTTGAAAAAAATTCAGAAAATTAGCACTCACCTATTGACAGTGCTAACAGGCGTGCTATAATAACAATTGTCAAGAGGGGTTGACAAAAGAGATAAATAAAAAAAGCATACGACATGCGCGGAGCCGGGGGCTCCCGGCAAGACGCGTGCTTATATATCAAAGGAGGTATGTATTATGTTGTATCCAAGCATTTTTGATGATTTCTTTAATGACGATTTTGATAACTTCCCAAGCGTATTCCCGGAAGTCAGAAGAAGTCCTATGATGAAGAGCGACGTGAAGGAACTCGATAATGCATATCAGCTGGAAATGGATCTTCCTGGATTCAGGAAAGAAGACGTCAAAATGCAGCTGAAGGACGGTGTCCTGAACATCAGCGCTGAGACGAACAGAAACAACGACGAAAAGGATAAGGACGGCAAGTACATCAGACGCGAGAGGTTCGAGGGCACATGCAGCAGGAGCTTCTACGTAGGCAAGGACGTGAGCCAGGATGATATCAAGGCAAAGTTCGATGACGGCGTTCTGACAGTCACAGTTCCTAAAGCAGAGAAGAAGCCTGAGATCGAGGAAAACAAGTACATCCAGATCGAAGGCTGATGATATCAGCAAAAGAAGACGCGGGGCAGGCCCCGCGTCTTCTTTATTTTTTTGCCATTTTTACACTCATAAAAAGCCACGGCCCGGCATCCGCCCCGCCGTCAGCATGCGCTCTCAGCAGGCTTGTTCCTCGGATCCTTCACATCGCTCTTGTTGTGATACATCCTCATATCAGCCCTGTGGATAAGCTCCGCATAATCAGTGCAGCCCTCATCAGTCGAAGACGAGCCGCACGCGATATCGACTTTTATCCCGTCAGCAGTCACAGCTTTATCAGTGGCAGCCTTCATTTTTTCTATCAGCTCGTCCGCCTTTTTCTGGCCGGAATCCCTCAGTATGACGAGGAATTCATCCCCGCCTATACGGTACGCCGTGCCGTATCCGTCAAAAGCTTCTCTTATCTTGTCAGCCGTCATCTGGAGCAATCTGTCCCCGGCGTCATGGCCGTATCTGTCATTCGCGAGTTTGAGGTAGTTCAGGTCCATCATGATAAAAGCATGAGGCTTCGTATCGTCGAGCGCCCCGAGGTCTCTCATGTATGCCGCGCGGTTCTCCATGCCCGTCAGCGCGTCGACATAGGCGAGCTTCCTGTATGCATCGCTCTGGGCGTTCGTCCTGATCTCCTCGACATAGCGGTCGAACCACGTGTCGATGACAAAGAACATGAGCACGAGTATCGCTATGCACATTATGAGAGCGTAGCGATGGAGCGACTTCGTTATGTAGAATGTCACGAGCCCTATGATCTCTCCCTGGAAGAATATGATGCAGCCGTAGACCATCTTTCGGTTCGGGTTCCCAGGGCCTTTCCTCCTGTTGCTCCTGAAGAGCTCTCTCGTCACGGACGTCATGATTATCATCAGCAGGATGTGCACACCCGCTATCGTC
>JBJETC010000286.1:0-7623 GCA_051883115.1 Anaerovoracaceae bacterium | reverse complement strand
CCGTCCTGCTTGCGTATGCCATTTTCGTCAACACGACGAAAAAAGGCCATGCGAGCTGGCGGAAATTCAGCCATCACTTCAAATCGGCCCGCGTCCGCGACCACGACGCCGCAGCGGCCGAATTCGCGTCGACGATGGCGATGGCCCTCAGCAGCGGCCTCACTCCTGAACAGAGCGTCGACCTCTCAGCCGAGCTTAACGAAGACCCTGACGAAGCCGCCCGCCTCAAGGCCATACAGGACGACCTCGCCAACAGCGTCGGCCTCACCGAGAGCTTCACGAAGAACGGCATGTTCCGCGGCGTCTACGCGCACATGGCAGCGATCGGCGAAAAGACCGGCACACTCGATCAGGTCCTCAGCGAGATCTCGGATCTCTACCGCGACGACCTGGACGCTCACATCGAGAGCCATATGGCGGTGATACAGCCTGTGCTCATCATAGTGCTGTCACTCATAGTCGGAATAATAATGCTTTCAGTCATGTTCCCTCTTCTGGGCATACTTTCTGGAATGTAAAAGGGGAGCAGACGCAATGTCGTACGGAAGATTTCATACAAGAAAAACACACCGGATCAGAAACATGATCATCGCCGTATGTATCTTTGCAGCCGTGATAGCTTTTTTCAGCTACGCGGTCGGCACCGTGCGAAGCAGCAGCGTGAACAATCAGGAGAAAAACCTGAAGGCAGCATTGGAACGAGACATTACAGACAGCTACGCTTCGACAGGATCATACCCTCAGAGCCTTGATGAGATAAAGGACAGATACGGCCTCGTCTACGACGAAGACCTGTTTTTCGTGGACTACCAGGTCCGCGGCTCCAACATCAGGCCCGAAGTGACGATTATCAGGAAAAAAGGAGATCCGTCATCAACAGGCAGCACAGCAGCAGGAGGCGGCGCATGAATAAAAACAGAAAAACACCGCACTCGATGATACAGGTGATATTCCCTGTCCTGCTTCTCTGCGTATTCTCGATATGCGCGATCATGGTCGTATCCATGGGCGCAGACGTTTACTCCGGCACAGTCAGGAAAGCCGGCAGCAACTACACCGCGAGGACCTCGGTCTCATATATAGCGGAAAAAATACACCAGAACGACGCAGCAGGCGCTGTCTCAGTCGTAAAAAAGAACGGCCGAGACATGCTCGCCCTGCGGCAGAACGGTTACAGCACATACATATATGTTTACGACGGCAGCCTCCGCGAGCTCACGGCGGAAAGCGGCTCCGGCGCCGACCTTTCGGAAGGCACCGAGATCATGCAGCTTTCCCGCATGGAGCTCAGTAAAAAAGGCAGCCTCATAGATGTAAAATGCACGGACAGCAGCGGCCGCACGCGCCGCGCGCTCGTCAACGTGCACACATCAGCAGGCGGAAAGGGAGCATCGAATGGATCATAGAAGTAAAACAGACGCATCCGGTCTCATCCTCATGGAGATCGTGCTCGCCATACTCATATTCGCGATGCTCGCGGCCATCTGCATATCCATATTCGCAAAAGCCCACACGCTTTCGCGTTCATCCACGGAACTCGCATCCGCGGCCTCGGAAGCGGAGAACACGGCCTCCGTCCTGCGCGCGAGCGATTCGGAGGATGAATTCCTGCAGTCAATGAAGGCACTTTTCCCTGATGCCAGCATACAGGGAAGCACCGTCACCGTCTGGTACGACAGCTCGTTCAGCGAGTGCGCCGGGGAAAATGCTTCCTACAGGCTCACTGCGGCGGCTGACGATTCGGAGAGCGGCCTTCTCAAGGCCGACATCTCTTTTTACAGAAAAGGCTCGAAAAAGGCTGTTTACACCCAGAAAGGCGAACACGCGGTATGAATGAAAATGAGACTCTGAAAAAAGAACACAAGGGAGCTTCGTTCCCCGTACCGTTCGGCTTCGCCCTGCTCCTCGTCGTATTCCTCGCACTCGCTTTTTTCACCTTCGCGGCGATATCGCTCTCGACGGCGAAAAACGACTACAGCGCGAGCAAAGCGATGGCAGAGCACCAGACAGAATACGCCGCGGCATGCAACACCGCAGAGCGCAAAATAGCCGCTCTGAACGGCGCTGTCAGGAGCGGCCGGGTATCCGCCGGCAAAAAGACGTTCCGCGTGAAGATAAACAGCTCGCAGGCGCTCGAAGTCTCGTGCGCGTGGGACAGCTCCGCGGAAAAATACGAAACGACTGTCTGGCGTACGGTTTCTACGAAGAAATGGAAGTCCGGCACGAAGCTGCCGGTGATAAAATAGACCGGGCGGCAGCCGGATCAGAACATAATGGAAGATTTTTTACGATAACGAGGTCGGAAAATGGCAGAAAGTTTACGTGATATTTTAGAGAGAGCGATCGATAACAACGCATCTGATATTTTCATCGTCGCCGGGCTCTCGCTTTCCTACCGCGCCGAGGGTGTCATCCACTACGAGGACGGTCCGAAGCTGATGCCTCAGGACACGGAAAGAATAATAGACGAGATCTACACTGAGAGCGGCCACAGCATAGCGAAGTTCCTCAAGAAGGGCGATGATGATTTCTCGTTCGCGATCCCGGGACTTTCGAGGTTCCGCGTCAACGTATATAAGCAGAGAGGCGCTTTGTCCGCTGTAATAAGAGTAATAACATTTGATCTCCCTGACCCGAAGGAGCTCGGCATCCCTGACTCCATCATGGATCTGGCCGATCTGAAAAAAGGCATGGTCCTCGTCACAGGCCCTGCGGGGAGCGGCAAATCGACGACGCTCGCCTGCATCACCGACCGCATAAACAAGACGAGGAGCTGCCACATCATTACGCTGGAGGACCCTATCGAGTTCCTCCACAGCCACGAAAAAAGCATCGTGAGCCAGCGCGAGATCAATGTCGACACCGAGGACTACGTCACGGCCCTGAGGGCGACGCTCCGCCAGAGTCCTGATGTCATCCAGCTCGGCGAGATGCGTGACTACGAGACGATCTCCGTCGCCATGACGGCCGCTGAGACCGGGCACCTCCTCTTCTCGACGCTGCACACGCTCGGCGCGGCAAACACGATAAACCGTATCATCGACGTTTTCCCGGCGAACCAGCAGAGGCAGATAACGGTCCAGCTATCGACAGTCCTCACCGCAGTCGTATCGCAGCAGCTCGTCCCGGACGTCGACGGGCAGCTCGCTCTGGCGTATGAGATCATGACGGTCACACCTGCTATCAGGAACATGATCCGCGACGGCAAGGTCTATCAGATAGACGGTCTTATCTATCCGTCCGCGAAGCCTGACATGATGTCCATGGATAACTGCCTTTACGGGCTTTATAAAGACGGCAGGATAACAAAGGACACGGCGCTGCTTTACGCTACGAATCCTGAGATGCTCGGGAGAAAAATGAAATAGAAAAACGCGTGCTCGCGCTATTATCAGCCGTGCTCGCCAACCGACGCCAAAAAAAGATCCCGGGGCATCATACGATGTCCCGGGATCTTCTTTTACCTTGTTAATGACCGACTTATTTTAATTTATCTTTTTACTTCCGGTGCCGTGTATCCGCCGCGGTCTGCTTTCTCCGCGAGGTCATGAAGTATCTCATTCGATTCGCCTGTGTTTTTCCCGATCCTGTACAGCGTTTTTATTACAAAGACAACGACACTGATAATAACGGCGAGCGCTATCACTGTTATTATGGAAAAAATAGCATAATACATTTTCAAACCTCATACAAGTCAAACCATAGCCGAGCATTTTCATATGCTTCAGCTTCATATCCGATTCTCCACCTGATTTAATAATTATATTCACTTTATAATTTCATGTCAATTTATTATGACATTATCCTATATTCGTATATATAAATACAAATGATTCTATATAAACGCCAAAACGCAAAATACCCGCCGGGGAAGCTATGCCTCCCTGACGGGTATTCCTTTGATGGTCCGGATTTTCAGATCCGGACATCAGTTATTTCAGGATGCGTGAGTTTTATCACTCATCTGAGTTTATCACTCATCGCTCTCCCTTTTTTTCCTTACGAAGAGTGTCACTGCGAGTGCCGCCGCGCATACGATCATTATCGTGATGAGAAGCGGGAGCTGTGACTCGTCGCCCGTCTTGACGATCCTTGTCACCTTGTTGGCGCCGTGGATCCTGACGGTGTGATGCTTTACGACATATCTCTTCTTATAGCGTCTCCTCGTGAGGATCGTCGAAGGGATGTCGACCATGGTGAGCGTCGTGTCGCTTACCCACTTTTCTTCGGCGTCCTTGTCCTCGACGAGCTCGCCGTTCTTATCGAACGTGTAGATCGTGATGCTGCTGTCGTACTTGTTTATACGGAAGACGATGTCGTCTGCCTTGATGTAGCCCTTCGGAGCTGAAACTTCGTGGAGCACGTAATACGTGTCTACGTTCATCGGCTCTGTCTGAGCTTCGTCGAACCATCTCCTGAAGGCCTGTGTGCCGTCGCCTGTAGTCCAGTCTGCAACGACCTTCCAGCTTGACTTCTCTATGATCTGCAGGTGCGCGCCTTTGACGAAGCCGCCCTTGGAATCGAGCTTCGAAACGTTGAGCTCTGATACCTGGTCGGAAACGCCGGCTGACGTGATCATGTAGTTCGATCCGAATGTCGTGCTGTCTTCCGGTTCTACGACGCCGATCACTGAGAACGAATCTGCGGTGAATGTCGTCTGTACGAGCTGTCCGCCGTCTGCCGTGACGCTTCCGGCGAGCGGCTCGATGGCTGTCGCTTTGTCGTCGAGAAGGTGGACGATCTTGAGGTCGGATGCGTCTACGCCCTTGAGGCTCTCGCTGTCCTGAATGATGACTTTGACGCCGCCTGTTTCAGGCTCGATCTCTTTTCCGTCTTTTTCAAAAGTAACGTCGTAGTAAACGATGCTCTTTACCCTGCCGGCTTTCTTCTCGAGGTTTGCTGCCGCTGTGCTGCTCAGATCCTTCTTCGTGACCTTCATTACAGTTCCGTCAGGGAGCGAACCCTTTGCCGCGACTGCAGCAGCCTTGATGCCGTTTCCGGCTGTGTTCTCGTAAACAGTCTGCGTCGACTTGTTGTATGAGATCGTGCCGAGGTCCTCGGTATCTTTCTTTACCTGGACGTAAGCCTTCGTGCTGTCCTGCTTCGTGATGTCGCCGATGTTCGTCCTGTTTCCGTCGGCGTCGCATGTGTACGGCTGGCCGTTGGAATCGTACCTGATCATGAACTTCTCGCCGGCGTAAGGGTCGACTTCGTGGCCTTCCGGTGCGGAGATCTCCTTGAAGTAGTAAACAACGCCTTCTTCGACCTTGTCGTAGTACATGTAGCCGTTCTCGTCTGATGTCTCGGCTTCGACGAGGATGTCGTTTCCGCCTTCGACGTATCTGTAGAGACCGTATGTAGCGCCTACGAGCGGATCGTGCGGCTCTTCCTTCGATGTCTTCTGGACTCTCAGGACTGCCGGTGTGTTCTGGTCTGACTTGTTTTCAGTCTCCTTCGTGTTCGTGAATGTCTTCTTTTCACTCGTCACTTTACCGTCAGCGTCGTATGTGATCTCGCCCTTATCGTAAGTGATGCCGCTTTCGCTGCCTTTTTCCTCAGTGACTGTGTAGCCTTCCTTGTCGTAAGGAACGTTCCTGAAGACGATCTGGCCCTTGCTGTCGTTTACGGCGTAGATCGGGTCGCCGCCGCTCTTTCTCTCGAGCTTGAATGTGAATTCGCCGCTCTTGAGTGCCGCGCCGGTGAGTGTCTTGGACGCTGTGATGTCTACGGTCTTGATGAACTCGTTAGTGAGTGTCACTGTGTCGCCGTCGTAGCTTACATCGCAGCTGTAGCCGCTGTCTTCGGCGAGGACTTCGCTTACCGTGTAATCCTTTTCAGGATCGAGGTTCTCGAATGTCCATGTCCAGCCGCTGTCTTTGCTGAGCTGAGCCGTATCAACGACTTTGCCGTCGCACATGAGGTTGACCGTGACAGATGACGGACGCATTCCGTACTTGTCATTGTCGTCGTCCCAGACCTTGTTCACTGTCAGGACCTTAGCGGCTCTGTTCGTGAATACCGGTGTGCCGGACGGATATGAAACCGCTGTCTTGAGCTGTCCGTCTTTGTCCTTAGAAGCTGTGACTGTGACAGGGTACTCTGCGTCATCGTATCTGATGCCGTCTATCATCTCGCCTGCGTGCTGCTCGCTGATCGTGTATGTCTTTGAGCCAGGCTCCGTGAATACGATCCTTGAGAACGAGAAGTTCCCGTCCGCGTCGTTCTTGGCAGTATCTACGATGCTGCCGCTTTCATCCTTAAGGTAGAAGCGGTACTGTCCTGCCTCGAGCTTTGCCGATCCGGCCATGCGCTTTGTTCCCTTTATAACCGCGCCGGCTGAGATCTGTCTGTTCGTGATAACGCCGCCGTCTCTTACTGCTTCTGTGCTGTCCGCCTTGTAGCCATCCGTTACGGAAGTCTCCTTGACTGTGTAAGTGATGTCATTGCCGTTACCGTCTACTTTAGCGAGATCATCGAACGCCGCTTCCCAAGGTTCCTTTTCACCGTTCTCATCGGCCTTGCCGTCGAGTGTGATGGTCTTGCCTGTAGTATCGCCGTTCTTGTAAAGCTCGAACGTTACCTGAGCTCCAGATGGAGCATCTGTCGTTCCGTCTGCGTTGATCCATGCCTTTGATGCGCTTACAGACGTTGTTTTCTCACTGTTCGTAATCGTGAAGCCTGAGTCCTGAGTTCCTGTAACTTCAGCATCATAGCCTGCCGGTACATTTACTTCCCTGACAGCGTACTTGATCTCGGTGCCCTTGCTCTTCTTTTTGTTGAGGTCTGTCCATGTATATGTCCAGTTGTTCTCAGCGTTGAGCGTGACAGGATCTCCGACTGCAGCTGCGTTCTCACTGCCTTTTGTCACGTCATAGAGCTGGACCTGTATGCTGTCCGGACGGAGACCATCTTTGTCATTTCCGTCTTTCCATGACTTCGTGACGGTGACTTTTGTCTTTTCAGGTGTGTAGCGGTTCGTGAGGTTGTATACGAAATCGCTGCTTCCTTCAGGCGCGCTGTTGGCCGGCGTGCTCTCGTCGAGTGTGTAGCCGCTGACGGCAGTTTCCTGAACTGTGTAACTGATAACGTGGCCGTCTTTCAGATAGTACTTCGGGAGCTCCGTGAAGTTATAGCTCCAGTCTGACGCTTTAGATACAGTGGCTGTCCGCGTGACTTCTCCGTCAGCGAGCAGGGTCACGATGATGGATGCCGGACGGATGCCGTCGCGGTCTTCATCGTCTGCCCACGTCTTCGTGCCGCTCACGGAAATCTGTTCCTGCTCGATGGTGTTCGTGAAGTCATAACCATCCTGCTTAGATGTATATCCGGCTACAGGCTCTTCTTCGACAGTGTAAACGTACGCCTTTCCTGTATCAAGGTTATATTTATCGAGGTCAGTGAAGCTGTAGCTCGACGCTCCGTTTTCCAGCTTCTTGTTCGCGATCTTTTCCCCGTCGCGCAGAAGATCGATCGTAACGTCAGGTACTTTTGTACCATCCGGAACTTTCCAGGTCTTTGTGCCGCTTACTGAAGTCTTATCCTGCTTGATCGTGTTTATAAAGTTATTGCCATCCTGCTTAGATGTATATCCGGCTACAGGCTCTTCTTCGACAGTGTAAACGT
>JBJETC010000285.1:0-7702 GCA_051883115.1 Anaerovoracaceae bacterium | reverse complement strand
TCACGATAAATGTATCGATTCATATTTAATTTTTTGAATTTATTGCATTTTTACTCGTAATTGGCAAAACGCGCTATTCGAGGTATTTATGTATTTTTCTCTTTATCCTCTGCACGGCGTTATCAACTGATTTCCGGCTCCTGCCTGTCATCCCGGCGATCTCCGCCGTGTCATAGCCTGAGATCATCAGATCCCATACCTCCCGCTCGAGCGGGCTGAGCATGCTCTCCGCAAGTTCCTTGATCTTAGCCAGCGTCACGCTCGCCATCGCCTGAGGCTCAGGCTCATATATCCTGTCAGCCGGTACCGTGTCGCCGACATTCTGCGCCGGGCTGCCGCCCGAATCGGGCATCCTGTCGTCAAGCGAAAGCGACTCGTTCAGGATCCTGTGCTTCTTGCGGCCGGCGTGGCTCACGGCGTTAAGTATCTGCCGCGTCACGCAAAGCTCCGCGAAATGCTTGAAGTCCGTCCCCTCGGATGGCTTGTAGTCCCTAATCGCCTCGAAGAGGCCGATCATGCCCTCCTGGATCACATCGTCGCGCTCCGCGCCTTTCATATAGTAAAAACGGGCAGCACCCGTCACGATCTTCTTGTATCTCCGAAGAAGGACATCGGTCGCCCCCGTGTCGCCGCCCGCCGAAAGCCTTACGAGTTCCTCGTCAGCAGCATTTTCATATTCATTTACCGTCATATAAAACCCGTTTCAAATCAGAATCAGCCGCGCTGGCGCCTCACCTCATACATGATGACTGTGGCTGCATTCGCGGCGTTGAGTGACTGTATCCTGCCCCTCATCGGAAGAGAGATGACAAAATCAGATTTTTCCCTTACGAGACGGCTCACGCCTTTTCCCTCAGCTCCTATGACAAAAGCCGCCGGTGATGTCAGGTCCTGGTCGGAGTAAAGCTCCCCGCCGAAATCGCAAGCGTAGATCCACACGCCTTTTTTCTTGAGCTCATCTATCGTCTTGGAAATGTTAACGACCTTAGCGCACGGCATGTACTCCACCGCGCCCGCAGAAGCCTTGTCCACAGCCGCCGTCAGCCCGGCCGCTCTGTTCTTCGGAATGATCACACCGTGAGCGCCCGCACACTCCGCCGACCTCATGATCGAACCGAGATTCTGCGGATCCTCGATCCCGTCAAGAATGATGATAAAAGGCGCCTCACCCTTCGACTCAGCGTTCTCCAGGATATCATCCACCGACACATATTCGGCCGCCGGAACAACGGCGCACACGCCCTGATCCATCACAGAGCCGCCGGTCAGACGCTCCATCTTCTCCCTGTCAGCCTGCTCCACGACGATACCGCGCTCACGCGCCATCGCCGCGATCTTCGCGGCAGAACCGCCAGCCCCGCGCCTCACGAAAACCTTCTCTATGCTGCGTCCGCTCTTCAGAGCCTCCATCACAGGGTTCCTGCCCGCAACGACATTCTCCGGCGCCGCCATGCGGTCATATCCGCGATCATACCCGCGGCCGCCGTCACGGTCAGACCTGCGGCGGTCATCCCTGCCGGATCCGCGCCCGTTCCCGCGGTCATCCCTGCCGTACCCGCGGCCGCCCCTGCGCTCAGGCCTGCTGCTGCGGCTGCTGTTCGATCTTTTCTTTCCTCTCATATATCACGAAACGGTACCTCAGACCGTTTTCCTCCCTGATCTTGCTCTGTTCAGCGATAGCGAAGTCATCATCAACATCGAGGTCGCGGAAATACCTGTCCGCATCGTAAGCCCTGTAGACCTTTGTCACGTAGCACGAACTGCAGTACTGGAAAAGCTCCGCATAGATCTCAGCCCCTCCGATGACGAAGATATCCTTTGACGTCATGTCTACGAGCTTGCTGAGTTCATCGACGGAATGAACGACCTCAACGCCCTCCGGCGCCTCGTATTCCTCATTCCTCGTCATGACGATGTTCCTCCTGTCAGCGAGCGGCTTTCCGCCCGGCAGGCTCTCGAGCGTTTTTCTGCCCATCACGACTGTCTTGCCAAGCGTGCATCCTCTGAAAAATACCATGTCGTCATGGATATGGCACAGGAGATTTCCTTCTTTTCCAATGCCCCAGTTGTTATCCGCGCAAACTATAATGTTCATTATTCACACTCCATTTTTTCGTAAAAATATCTTCAGACGGCCACAGGTATGTTCTTTATCTGCGGGTTCGTCTTGTAATCCTCGATGATGACATCATCAGGAGTAAAATCGTAAAAGTCCTTTACGTCAGGATTCAGCCTGAACTTCGGCGCCGGATACTGCGGGCGCTTTATCATCTCTTCGACGACCGGCACGTGCCTGTCATAGATATGCGCGTCCGCTATCACGTGGACGAGCTCGCCCGGCTTGAAACCGCACACCTGAGCGAGCATGTACACGAGGACCGCGTACTGCACGACATTCCAGTTATTCGCCGTCAGGATGTCCTGAGACCTCTGGTTCAGGATCGCGTTCAGCCTGTCGCCCGTCACGTTGAACGTCATACTGTACGCGCACGGTTCGAGGCCCATCTCGGAAAGATCAGCGAAGTTGTAGATGTTCGTCATGATCCTCCTTGAATACGGCGTGTGCTTGAGCTGCCAGATCACATTGTCGACCTGGTCCATAACGCCCTGGTGGAACTTGTACTTTATGCCGAGCTGGTAGCCGTAGGCCTTGCCTATCGTACCCTCGTCGTCGGCCCACTGGTCCCATATATGAGAATGAAGGTCATGCACATCATTCGACTTTTTCTGCCAGATCCACAGCATCTCATCGACGCATGTCTTTATGGCTGTAGGTCTCAGTGTGATCGCCGGGAATTCCTCCGACAGATCATACCTGTTCACGACGCCGAACGTCTTTATGGTGTACGCCGGCGAACCGTCTTCCCAGCGCGCCCTGACTTCCTGGCCTTCCGTGGAGTACCCGTGCTCGAGGACCTTGCGGCACATATCAACGAATAAAACGTCTGCTTTGCTCATGGTGCTCTCCTTCCGATCGCTTATGTTCAGCCTTTTGACGAACGTCCCGCGCGGTCCTGATCAGTCAGTTCCTTCGCTCTGGCCATGACTTCATCAAGACGCTCGTTCTGCCCATCAAGATAAAGCCACCCGACAAGAGCTTCAAAACCTGTTGCCCACTTGTACACCGCCGGCGACGTGCCGCGCGGGTGTGACGTGTTCGTCCTGTTCCTCGCTCTCTTGAGCAGCTTTGTCTCTTCCTCCGTCAGGAAACCGCCATTCAGCATGGCCTTCGCGGCAGCGGCCTGCGAATCGGCCTTTACGTACCCGGTAGCCATCCTGTTTATCCCCGACGGGCTTACCTTTATTTTCTTTATCACTATATTGCGGATGAAAAGCTCGTATACGGCGTCTCCGATGTACGCGAGCTTTGTCGTGTCCGCTGTCCTGCTGTCCGTCATCAGTCTTCAGCCTTGTCCGCTCTGATGATCTGGACGCCCTGAGGCGTGTCCTTGAGGATGAATCCCTTCGCGCGGCATTCGTCCCTTATGGCGTCAGCCCTCGCGTAGTCCCTGTTCTTCCTGCACTCCTCACGTTCCTCGCAGAGCTTCTTTATCTCGGCGTCTATGCCGTCATCTTCATTGTCCTGCAGAAGGCCGAGCACGTCGCAGAGCTCCATGAGCATGCTCATGGCTTTTTCAGCGAATTCCTTCGTCGGTTCGCTGCCGGCTCCGTTGATGGCTGAGATCAGCTCGAACACAGCGCTTATGGCGTCGGCCGTGTTGACGTCATCGTCCATGGCGTCTATGAACTTCTGCCTGTACGAGTCAAAGCTGTCGACGATCTTTTTCTCATCGTCAGTCATTTCCCCGTCTGCGCCGTTCGCCTGTATGTGCTTCAGGTTATCCCTGCAGTTCTTCATCCTCTCAAGGCTGTTCTTCGACTGCTGGAGAAGGTCTTCGCTGAAATCTATAGGGTTCCTGTACTGGCCCGACAAAAGGAGGAACCTCAGGACTTCGCCGTCGTACTTCTTCCTGAGCTCTCTCACTGTGAAGAAGTTCCCCTTTGACTTAGCCATTTTTTCCTTGTCGATCGTGATGTAAGCGTTGTGCATCCAGTAATGGGAAAAAGGAACGCCGTTGCACGCTTCCGACTGCGCGATCTCGTTCTCGTGGTGCGGGAAAATGAGGTCCTGTCCGCCCCCGTGGATGTCGATCGTAGGTCCTAAATGCTTCCTCGCCATCGTCGAGCACTCGATGTGCCAGCCCGGACGGCCCATGCCCCACGGCGACTCCCACGCGATCTCACTTTCTTCCTTCCTGGCTTTCCAGAGAGCGAAGTCGAGCGGATCCTTTTTCACCTCGCCGACCGCGATGCGTGCGCCCGCCTCGAGATCGTCTATGTTCTGGCCCGACAGTTTGCCGTAGCCCCTGAATTTTCTCGTCGAATAGTAGACGTCGCCGTCTGCCTCATACGCGTAGCCCTTGTCGATGAGCGTCTGTATGAAATCTATGATGTCAGGGATGTGCTCCGAGACTTTAGGGTGCACCGTGGCGCGCTTTACGTTCAGCGCCTCGGCGTCATCAAAGAATTCCTTTATGAAGTGCTGTGAGACCTCGAGCGCCGGCTTTCCCTCAGCCTTAGCCTCGTTGATGATCTTGTCGTCTACATCAGTGAAATTCTGGACAAAATCGACCTCGTAGCCTCTGTACTCAAGGTATTTCCTGAATGTGTCGAAAAAAACGAGCGGCCTTGCGTTGCCGAGGTGGATGTAGTTGTAGACTGTCGGTCCGCAGACGTACATCATGACCTTTCCCTCGTTTATCGGCTTGAATTCTTCTTCTCTTCTCGTAAGAGTGTTATATATTTTCATTTGCTTCTTCCTTAATCGTTTCTTCAGCCTGTCCGCCTTCTTCTCCGCGGGCTTCAGCAAGCTCCTGCTGCGCTTCCTCGAGTTTCTTCGTGACGTAGTCGAGCTTTTTCTCCATCGTCTCTATGCGGCGCCTCAGGCATTCCATCTCGACGTTTATAGGGTCCGGGAGGTTGACCTGGTTGACTTCATCCGTGCTCTCGCCGTATCTCCTTACGACATGGCCCGGCACGCCGACTACTGTGCAGCCGCTCGGTATCTCCTTGAGTACGACAGAGCCCGCGCCGATCTTCACGTCGTCGCCGACTTTGAACGGTCCCAGGACTTTTGCTCCTGAACTTACGATGACCCTGTTGCCGAGCGTCGGGTGACGCTTCCCGACGTCTTTTCCCGTACCGCCGAGTGTGACGCCCTGATAGAGCAGGCAGTCATCGCCGATCTCGGTCGTCTCGCCTATGACGATCCCCATGCCGTGGTCTATCATGCAGCGGCGGCCGATCTTCGCGCCCGGGTGGATCTCAACGCCCGTCGTGTTCCTGATGTGCTGCGAGAGCATTCTCGCGAGGAGCTTGAAGTTGTGGTTATAGAGCCAGTGCGCCGGTTTGTGCCATATAAGCGCCCATACGCCCGGATAACAGAGGAGGACCTCCAGCCTGTTCCTGGCAGCAGGGTCCTTCTTGACAACTACATCTATATCCTCTTTTATCTCCTCTATAAAGTTCATAATGCCTCCGGCAAGACTTCAGGTCTTTCAGGATAAAAAAACAGCTTATATACAACTTATTACCACGAAGGTGCGTCCTTCAAGCAAACGGAAAATCACGGGTATCTCCCGCCGCGCGGGCCGCGCCTTCCGCGGCGCGGACTACTCCTCGACGTCCTCTACCTTTACATTCTTCATGATCACAGGTTCGAGCGGCATGTCGTTATAGTCTCTCTGTACCTCGGCGATCTCGTGCGCTACCTCGAGTCCCTTCGTGATCTTTCCGAACGCGGCGTATTCACCGTCGAGGTGCGGAGCGTCAGCGACCATGATGAAGAACTGCGATCCTGCGGAATCAGGGATCATCGTGCGTGCCATGGACAGGACGCCGTCTGTGTGCTTGAGGTCGTTCTTCACGCCGTTTGACGCGAACTCGCCCTTGATCGTCCAGCCAGGTCCGCCTGTGCCGTCGCCTTCAGGATCTCCGCCCTGGATCATGAATCCCGGGATGACCCTGTGGAATGTGAGTCCGTCGTAAAAACCGCTGTTTGCGAGTTTCTCGAAGTTCGCTACCGTTATTGGCGCGATATCTTCGTAAAGCTCACCTGTCATAACTCCGCCGTTGTCCATTTCTATAGTAACTTTTTTCATTTCATGTTCCTCGTTGTTTTCTTGGTATTTTGTAAAAACTTTTTCTTTTATTTTTCAAATCGCCGGCCGCGGCTCCACGCGTCCCCGCGCCGCCTGCGGCCTGAGACTCAGACTGAGCCGCCGATGGCTTTATCCGCGCCTCTCGGTATTCACGAGCTCTACGGCAGCCTTAACAGCATCCTCAGCCGTCATGACCGTCTTGTCCTTGTCTCTCCTGAGCTTGTACTCTACCTGACCGTCCTTCGCGAGCCTTCCGACCGTGATCCTTACAGGGATACCGATGAGGTCGGCGTCCTTGAACTTGACGCCCGGGCGCTCGTTCCTGTCGTCCATGATGACCTCGAGACCCGCTTCAGTAAGCTCGTTATACATCTTTTCAGCCAGCTCGTTCTGCGTCTCGTCGTTCGTCTTCATGACAACGATCTCTACGTGGTAAGGAGCGACAGATACAGGCCAGATGATGCCGTCATCGTCGTGATGCTGCTCGACTACAGCCGCGAGCGTCCTCGATATGCCTATGCCGTAGCATCCCATCCAGATCGGGTGCTCATCCTGGTTCTCATCAGCGTAAACGGCATGCATAGGAACAGAGTACTTCGTGCCGAGCTTGAATACCTGGCCTACCTCTATACCTCTCGTGTGCTTTATAGGAGCGCCGCACTCAGGGCACGGGTCTCCTTCCTTGAGGACCTTGATGTCGGCTATGATGTCTGCCTTGTAGTCCCTGCCGTAGTTTACGTTTATGTAGTGGTAATCCTCCCTGCATGCGCCTGCGCAGAGGTTCTTGAGCCCCGGGAGCTCGCTGTCCACAACGATCGTGCAGTCATGAAGCCCGCATGGTCCTGTGAAACCGCCTACGCAGCCCGTTGCTTCTCCCATTTCCTTCTCGTCAGCGAACGCGATCTGATGCTCAGCGATGCCGAGTGCGTTCACGAGCTTTGTCATGTTGCAGTCTCTGTCTCCCCTGACAAAAGCCGCTACATAGCCGTCCTCATTTCCCTCTTCGTCGTATTTGACAAAGAGGAGCGCCTTTATCGTCTGGATCGGGTCGAGGTCGAGGTATTCGCAGACCGCCTCGATCGTCTTCGTGCCCGGAGTGTTCACCATCTCGAGCGGCTTCATTTTTACTTCGTCCTGAGGCGAAGCGTCTACAGTCGCGGCTCTCTCTGTCGTCGCGGCGTATTTACATTTGTCGCAGTAAGCGATCTCGCTCTCGCCGACCTCGGAAAGGGCTGTGAACTCGTGGGAATTGCTTCCTCCGATGGCGCCGTTGTCTGCTTCTACAGGTCTGGCGTCGAGGCCGCATCTCCTGAAGATCTTCGCGTAAGCGTCATACATCGCCTTGTAGCTCTTGTCGAGGCCTTCCGGGTCTCTGTCGAATGAGTAGCAGTCCTTCATGATGAACTCGCGGCTCCTGATGAGTCCGAAGCGAGGTCTCGCCTCGTCTCTGTACTTTGCCTGGATCTGATAAAGCATCTGCGGGAGCTGTCTGTATGATGAAACGCTGTTCCTTATGATGTCTGTAAAGATCTCCTCGTGAG
>JBJETC010000284.1:0-7808 GCA_051883115.1 Anaerovoracaceae bacterium | reverse complement strand
TGACGGGTACAGGCTGTTGGTCAGGGATATCAACAAAGACGGCGTCCCGGAGGTCTTTTTCAAATACGGGTACGGTTCAGGAGACGGTTACGATATCACTGCGCTCACGTACGTTAACGGCAGGTTCGTGGATTTTTCCAATTCCATGAGCAATGAGAAATTTTACGTAAAAGACAACGGGCAGATGATCGTGACCGGGTCGTACGAAGGCTTTCCGGACACTTACAGTGATCTGCCCGACGCCGCATACAAATACACTCTCACGGATGAGGAACTGAAAATCAGCAGGATGGCCGTAAAGAGCTATACAGGCGAAACGGATGGAACGGATTTCGGCAATACGTCAGGCACGGTCGATTTTTCCGAGAGCAGCAGAGGCAACAGTGTCTATGCGAAGATAAAAGGGCAGACCGGAGGATACGAAGAGCTGTCCGGCTGGAAAAAGGTGGATTCCACTGAAGGCGCGAAGGACTACATAAGAAAAGCAATCAAAAAATACGGTGACGCCACTTTGAAGGAGAAAACCGGGAAGTACGGCATCATCACGGATGTGGCCATAGAAGGCAGGGAAACGGTCGATCTCGACATTACGGGCGACGGCAAAGATGATAAGATCGAATTTACCGAATACTTCGACGATGACCATATCCGGGTAAAAATGGCAGAAGTGAAGATCAACGGAAAGTCATCACTTAAACACCGCGGCGACAGCGGCGGTTACGAAGCGACTTTTTTCCGCATGGATTCACGCGTATATATGCAGCTGCTGAGCACGGACGAAGACGATTTTACGCCTGACGACATGATATATTACTACGATGAAAGCAGCGGGAAATTAAAGAAAGCTTTTGATTTCAGCGATCATGTAAAAAGGCAGACACACTCGCATTTCATAACAAAAGTGACTTCCGACACGGTATATCTCAAGATAAGCGACGAGACTTATCCTTTGTCGTACATCGATCTTTACTACAAGCTTACGAGAGATGGGGACACGTTCAAAATGAGTAAGTACGCTGAGCCGTATTCCATTTACTCTGATGTGAGTGATCTATCGGTGGAAAAAGGATCGGCGGACCTTGTGAGCGCGCCGGGGAGCAGCGATGTCGTGATGACTGTCCGGGCCGGTATGAAGATAAAGATGACAGAGGCTTACATCGATAAAAATGGCGTGACGTGGATCAGGTTCGATGCTGACGGCGGTCACGGCTGGATGAACGGCGATGAGAGCAGGGGAGTGACGATCTTCGCACACAGCGGGCTTGCGGACAAGGCAGCCATATATGAGTCGGATTCTGAAAATATGGATCTGGAAAGGTGACAGGGTAACAGAAATGCAGAAAAAATTTTGTCAGTACTGCGGGGCCTCGCTTGAGGGCAGCCCGGGCGCCAGGTTCTGCCCGTACTGCGGAAAAAGGATCGCCGGTGACGATGCCCCGGGCGGTCGTGACAGACTGAGCGGCGGCAGGCAGGACAGGGAAAGATACGAAGTCGCGGAGTTCAGGAACGCGTCTTTCGAACAGGTCGACAGATGGTTCCAGGAAACTGACGCGACGATCATCAGCTACACGGGGAAGCTTTACTGCAGGGAAGGCCTGCTGAAGGACGAGTGGTTCTTTTCCTATCTTAAAATCAAATATTACCCGCGGCCTGCGGATTACCGCCAGAACTGGTGCTACGTCTCGCGGAGCGATTTCTTCGTGGATGCGGCGAAGAAAAGGTGTGACACGGAGATCCTCAGGTATATGAGAAGGGACAACGGAGAGCTCATCGGATCGCCTGTGTATTCCGAGTACCACTACAGCGGCGGGAACGGAGCGATGGTGGGCTGCGAATTCGTTTTTTACAAGTCGTGACCTGCCGGCCGTGTCAAAAGAAAAGGGACATTCGCGATTTAAGCGAATGTCCCTTTTTGCATGCTTTGCATGTTTTTGTGCATTTTCTGCCGTGCCCGGATCTCATCCGGACTGGCGTATTTTTTTCCCCTAAAGATAAATTTTATCCCAGGCTGACTTTTTATCAGTGGATTATTCCCGTGCTCGTGAGGAAGAGCACAGCCATCATCACCGGCGCGATGTATTTCACCATGACGCGGTACATGCGTTTCCTGTGCATGATCGCTCCGCTGCGCTCCATCTCATCCGTGACGAAGTCAGGCCCCGCGATCCATCCGATGAGGATGCAGGACAGGAGCGCGATGAACGGCATCATGAAGCTGTTCGAGATGTAGTCCATGAGGTCGAGCAGCTGGCCGACAGCTCCGGTCGGGAGTTTTATCTCCATGTAGAACACAGAGTAGCCGAGCGCGATGACTGCAGTCGCGATGATGTAGATCACCGTGAGGACGGCCGAGACTTTCTTGCGGCTCTTGTGGGTGAGCACCATGACGTTAGCCGTGATGGCTTCGAGCACCGATATGCATGATGTCAGCGTCGCGAAGATTACCATCAGGAAAAAGACTGCTCCGACGATGTTCCCGATCATTCCCATAGAGTCGAAGACTTTCGGGAGGGAAACGAACAGCAGGCTCGTGCCGCCGGACATTCCTTTTACACCCTGATAAACGTAGATCGACGGGATGATCATGACGCCCGCGAGGAACGCGACTGCCGTGTCGCAGATCTCGATCTGGTTCACGGCCTTGTTAAGGTCGACGTCATCCTTGACGTACGAACCGTAGGTTATCATTATCCCCATGGAGACCGACAGCGAGAAGAACAGCTGGCTCATGGCGTCGAGCAGGATCCTGAGGAAGCGGACGACTGTCAGGCCTTCTGTGTGGACTGTCAGGTAATATTTCAGCCCCTGCATGCCGGTGCGGACCGTGCCGTTTTCCTCGTGGCGGATCGTCAGCGCGAAGATGGCGATGCCGATGACCATCAGGAAAAGGACAGGCATCAGGTATTTCGAGACTTTTTCGATGCCGTTCTCAACGCCGCGGTAGACGAT
Organism: Anaerovoracaceae bacterium; assembly: GCA_051883115.1. Taxonomy (GTDB): domain Bacteria; phylum Bacillota; class Clostridia; order Peptostreptococcales; family Anaerovoracaceae; genus Aminicella. The sequence continues at coordinate 4,859 of JBJETC010000284.1, read as the reverse complement.
GATGCCTGTGACGAGCATGAAGATGACGCCGTAGACGACAGGCGATACCTTCGACGTTATGAAGCTGACGAAATATGTGTCGCTGCTGAGTTCGCCGCCCCGGCCGATAAAATACATCACCGCGTATTTCGTGACCCAGCCGCCGATGACCGCGTAGTACGTCATGATGACGACAGGGACCAGGAACGTCAGGACGCCGAGGAATTTCCATTTCTTTGAGATGGCCTCGTACGCGAGGATGGCGCTCTGCTTAGTGCGTCTGCCGATCGCTATGTCGCTCGTGAGGAGCGTGAAGCCGAATGTCACGACGAGTATGAGGTAGATGATGATAAAAAGCCCGCCGCCGTCTTTCGCTGCCAGGTACGGGAAACGCCACAGGTTCCCGATGCCGACCGCGCTTCCGGCCGCTGCCATGACGAAACCAAGGTGGCCGGTGAAGCCGCCCTTACTTTCTCTGCTTTCTTCCATTGTGATTTCTCCTTGATCAAACAAAATAATATATCAATTTTAATAGATTTCGACAAATAAAGCAAATTTATGAAGGCGCTCCTGCGTGCAGTCATGCGTGTAGTTAAAAGGAAAAAAGTGATGATCCATGCAGATATTAAGTGCATCGACTTGCAAATGTCACATTTTTTTCAAGGCCGCGTCAAGATTGCTTTACTCTTTGATAAAATTCATCAATTATTATCGATCTTAAAGGAGGCATAAAGATGGATCTTACGAAGCACAGCAAATTGAAAAAGTCATTGCTCATGACGCTCGCGGCGTTCACGGCAGTGTACTGTATCGGGTGCGGGAGCTACGCGAAGAGCTCCAGGAGCACATCGAAGAAATCATCTTCTAAAAATTACGGGTTCACATATGTAAGCCCGTCGCAGCTGAGCTCCGGCTCGACATCATCGAGCAGCACCGGCAGCGGAAACAGCAGTTCAAACTCAAATAACTCATCAGGCAGCAATACAGGCTCACAGCCGGGCGGCGGCCAGGGTGGTGACCAGGGCGGAAGCCAGGGAGGCGGAACACCACCGTCAGGAGGCGGCGGAGGCGGCGCGAGCGACTCCACATACGACTACACAGGTTCGTACTCAGCCACAAAGACAGCGTCCGGCAAGACTGTAAAGCTGAAGAACAAGACATATACTTCTACGACAGCGGACAAGAACGTCCTGCTCGTCAAGAACGGCGGGACACTCAAGGCAAGCGGCCTCACACTTAAGAAGTCAGGCTCCGACACGAATGGCGACAACTGCAACTTCTACGGCCTTAACTCGACGCTCCTCGCGGTGGGAAGCAAGAGCAAAGCTTACCTCTCGAACAGCTCGATCACATCGACATCGACAGGGAGCAACGGCATCTTCGCGACAGACAGCGCGAAAGTCTACGCGAACAAAGTGAAGATCACGACAAAGAGCGGCGCGAACTCCCGCGGCCTTGACGCGACTTACGGCGGCACGATCTACGGAAACCGCCTTACGATCAGCACAGCCAAGGATCACTGCGCGGCACTCGCTACAGACAGAGGCGGCGGATACATCTCCGTTACTAACAGTAAGCTTTCGACAAAGGGAAGCGGATCACCGCTCATTTACTCGACAGGCGACATCGAGGTCGAGAACGTGAAGGGCACGGCATCCGGCAGCCAGATCGCAGGCATGGAAGGACTCAACCGTATCCTGATCTATAACTCCAGGCTTACGAGCACGAACGACGCGAGGTCAGGAAGCGACCCGATCAAGAACGGCGTCATCCTTTATCAGTCGACATCAGGCGACGCGAACACATCAACGAGCAGCAAAGCTGATTTCGAGGCAGTCGATTCCACACTCAAGTCAACGATCACAAGCGGCGCGATGTTCTACGTGACGAACACGAACGCGAAGGTCGTTCTCCAGAACACGAAGCTCGATTTCAACAGCGGCAAGGTCAACCTGCTCTACGCCGCGGGCAACTCCAACAACTGGGGCAGCACAGGAAGCAACGGCGCGACGGTTACATTCACAGGCATCAAGCAGACACTCAAGGGCAACATCGTTGCTGACACGATCAGCCAGGCTGACGTTTACCTCACTAAGGGGACAAAGTACACCGGCAAGACGAGCATCGAGAAAAATTCGTCCGGCTCAAGCGTTAACGACAACATCACGATGAACATAGACAAGACTTCAAAGTGGGTCGTTACAGGAAACTCAACTGTTTCTGACCTCAACGTCGCAAAGGGCGGAAAAATCGTCGACAAGAACGGCAAGACTGTTACTATAAAGGTTAACGGCGTGACAAAGGTAAAGGGCACGAGCAAGTACACTGTAAATGTAACAGGAAGCTACAGCACGACAGTCAAGACGACAAGCGCAAACAAGCGCAGCACGAAGGTCCTTTCGAGAAAGGCTTTTGACAAGTATTACAAGACTTCAACGACTTTCGGAAAGAACTCCGGCAAGAAGATCGGCGCATAGGCGTCAGGACAGGCTTCAGATAATGAGGACATGTTGTCCGCGTCCGCAGGTCTTTCGAGACCGTTTCAAGCGGTTATAAAATATTTGGTATATCTGAACATGAGAGACTCCGGTTCCGGGGTCTCTTTTTTGATGTCTGAAACCGCTGGCATGACACGTGCTCGCGTGCCGGCGGATCATTTGGGCATGTCATATGCCCGCGGTTTTTCGAGCATGCTCTCTGCGTTTTTTGTTGTCTATACACAAGTTGAAGTATGTAAGGCAATGTGTTAGGTTGGTTTCATGGTTGTTAGTGTGTCCGGGCGCGGCCTTTGACGGGCTGCGGCCGGATGTTGTATTTTGCCCGTCCCGGCGTGACGGAGAAGCGCCGCGGATCAGGCATATGAGAGGAGAATTTTGATGTTTGAAAAAAGAAGGAGAAAGCTGCTCGTACTGCTGATGTCAGTGCTGATGACATTCACACTGATGCCGGCGGCAGCGTCAGCTCAGCCGGGAGGAGGCGGAAAGGCCGGAAAGGCAGCCGCAGCTCCGCGCAGGGCGCCGCAGGTCTCTGAGTATATCCTGACACTTAATGTCAAGGATAAGCAGAGCGGCGCGGCGATCACCGACGCGAAAGTCACCCTGACATACGAGGCAGAGGATGAGGACTGGAGCACTTACACGGAGACTGTTTCACCGGAGACGGACGGGACATATAAACTGGAGCAGTATACCGAGTATACTCTCAGTATCAAGAAGGAAGGGTATGCTGACTATTCCGAAACATTTACGCATTCCGGCAATGAAGCAGCCATTGCTAAGGAAGTCGGCCTCCAGAAAAAATCGCAGGCACTGGACAAAGTAACAAAGGTCAAAGAAGCCTTTGAGAAAAACGAATATGTGCTTCGCCCATACTACGGGACCGACAAGAATATAAATGAATATATTGCCGGGAGAATAAAAAAGTACGAAGGCGTGGACACGGAAGGTGTTACGGTTTCGGTAAAATCAATAGATGATGAAAATTATATCTCTTCCGACGGTACGATCCGCTATAACAAGTCGGAACTGGACAGCGGCGGCAATAACGTGAAGAACATCGGCTGCGTTTTCACATTCAGCTATGACGGAGCGTCAGCTGATTCTGATTCCCACACTGTAACTGTCGGCTGGGACGTGCCGTATTACAACAGCAAAATGGCTGCCGAAAAGGACCAGCTCACTTTTGACACCATCAAAGGAGAGAACACCTCCGCCGACGAGATCACGAAGGACCTGAGCCTTCCGCTCCGGATGAACAAGTATTTCCGTCAGGCATGGTCGACGATCAAGTGGACGTCAAGCAATGAAGATGTGATCAAGGTCGAGGGAAACGACTGGGACAGCACCTGGAAGGGGACGGTGACGCAGCCGGCTGAGGACACGGAAGTCACACTTACGGCGGCGTTCAATGTAAATACCAGCAATCTGAATGGCAATGTCGATAAAGAAGCCGATTTTCCAACGCTGACAAAGGAGTTCAAAGTCAAGGTCAAGGGCACAGGCGCTGCGGTTCCAACGGAGGAAGAACTGAAGGCTCTGCTTGACAAATATTACACGGCGGACATGATCAAGGTATTCGATTCGCATCCTGAGGAGACAGCCGATTTGAACGATGTAAAGTCAGATCTTCAGCTCCCGCGTTACACGAAAATCAAGGATGAGAAGGGCGACTATGTCTTCGCGAACAAGGAGATCACGGTCACTTCCTCAAACGATGCCGCCGCAAAGGTCAACGGGTACCGCGTGGCGATAGATCCTTTCGCGAAGGACGCCGATAAGCCGGTAACGCTCAAGGTCACATTCACAAGAGAAGGCGTCACAGCGGAGAAAGATTTTACTCTTAAAATAAACACGAAATCGCAGGATCTCGACGCAGAGATCGCGAAGATGGAGAAAGCTAAGGAGCATTACTTCGATGCCCTGAACAACGGAGCATACAGGGACAAAGACTCCATCACCGGTGATCTCCACCCGTTCCAGGAAATAAGGATCGACGGCGAGAACGTCACATACGTTTACAGCAAAGATGACGTCAGGAGAGACGGAATCAAGGCTGATGGATATTTCACGGACAGCTGGGAGATGGAGGCTGCAGGCTATAACTGCTTCAAGTCGTCCGATCCTGATGTCATCCAGCATGAGAACCTCGTAGTCAAACGCCCGGAGACATCAAAACAGGTCACGATCACATCATGGCTCAGCAGTGAAAAATACGGAAATCTCGCGGAGAGCCACCCTGAAAACGAGAAGCTCCAGAAGCTCCACAAGCAGGAAGTAAGCGTCACCGTAACTGTTAAGGGGACAAAGGGATCATCCGATGCTCTCAAGGCAAAGATCGATGAGGCGAAGGAACTCTCAGGCAGGATCGTAGAAGGCACAGAA
>JBJETC010000283.1:0-8003 GCA_051883115.1 Anaerovoracaceae bacterium | reverse complement strand
ATTTTTATCAGATTTCGACGTTTAAATTATACTATATTTTTCACACTGCTTCAATATCATCAGTCAAGATTAAAATTCAGTACACTAAACTGTCAAGGCTATGAGCCTCTCTGTTACGAACACTGCCGCGCAGCCCCAGAGAGCTACGACGAGCAGGCTTTTTTCCCTGTAAGACGCGATGAATGTAGCTATGAGCGCCGCCACGCCGGAAACGGGTGACGATGTCGCGGTCACTATGGCAGGGACAGTCATCGCCGCGAGGCAGGCGTAAGGCACATAGTAAAGGAACGACTTGACGAATTTGCTCTGGATCTCTTTTTTCCAGACAGCAAGCGGCAGGACCCTTATGAGATATGTGACAGATGCCATGACGAGGATGTAAAGGTATATCTTACTTCCCTGCATTTCCGGTCTCCTTCTCTTTTTCTTCATCATCGTCAACAGGCTTCAGCCATGCTGCTGCACCTGCTGCGACTACAGTAACTATTATGATCACAAAACCTGATGATATCTTCCTGAGCAGCGGCAGATATGCGAAGGCGCAGCTCATCGCCATGGAGCACACCACAACGGCGGCTACTGTCCTGTCCTTCTTCGAAGGCGGTATTATGAGCGCCATGAACATGCCGTATATAGCCACGCTGAGCGAGCTAATCAAAAAAGCAGGCAGTATCTTTCCTGATATCGCGCCTGCTGTAGTTCCAAGCACCCATCCCGGGATCGCGACGGCCATGGCGCCTATGTTGTAAAAGGCGCTGACCTTACCCGGTCTGCTCACGCTTATGCCGAATATCTCGTCTGTGACGCCGAACGCCACAAGATAGCGCCATCCCCATGACTCCCGTCTGTCGAGCTTCTGGGACAGTGAAAATGACATGAGGCTGTACCTCATGTTTATCACGAGCTGCGTAAGCGCCATCTCAACGAACGTGCCGCCCGATACGATGATATCGAGAGCGGCGAACTGACCCGCTGACGTCACATTCGTCAGCGAGATCAGCACCGCCTGGAAAATCCCGAGTCCGTCCTTTACGGACATCATGCCGAACGTGAATGACACCGCGAAATATCCGAGTGCGATAGGGATGCCGTCCCTCGCTCCGCTCAAGAAACTCTGTGATCTGCTGAGATCATTTTCGTTCATAAAGTTTCTCCGGATGTTTTCTTAAGTTTTAACTGAAAAATCTGTTCCTGCTTATCCTACGCCTTCTTAGGTATGACAGCGAAGAAAATGAGTTCGTCCGAGCTCGTGTTAACGAGGCTGTGAGCCTTGCCCGGCGGGCAGTATGTGCAACTCCCCGTCTTGAGCGACTCCTTGCCTTCTTCAGTCACCATCGTGCCGCGGCCTGTGATGATATATATGATCTCATAATCATCCTCGTGCCTGTGGAAGCCGATGGAAGCGCCCGGATCGAGCCTTCCTTCCATGATCTTGCAGTTTTCGTCGCTGAAGCACTTGCGGATCAGCTCTTTTTCCCCGCCCTTGAACGCAGGCAGGACTTCAGTTTCCATCTGTTCAAAATGAATAATCATGTTTTCTCCTGATGTGATAAATATGTCTAGTCTCTGCTCCTGAAGTAATCGACAGCAGCTTCGAACATCCTCATATCATAGATGCCCGGGACATTTTTGTAAAGCTGCTCGCCTGTTCTTTCAGTGTGTCCCATCTTTCCGAGCACACGTCCGTCAGGTGATGTTATGCCTTCTATCGAGAAGAACGAACCGTTAGGGTTGTCAGCTATGTCCGCAGATACCTGGCCTGCAGTGTCTGCGTACTGCGTCAGTATCTGGCCGTTTTCCGCGAGTTCCCTGATCTCGTCTTCAGGCGCGATGAATCGTCCTTCACCGTGCGAAACAGGGACTGTGTAGATCTCTCCCGGCTTCGTGTATGCCATCCAAGGCGACTTGTTGCTCGCGACGCGCGTCCTTACGAGCATGGACTGGTGGCGTCTTATCTCGTTGAATGTCAGCGTCGGGCTGTCGACGTCCTGATCGGTGATCCTGCCGTAAGGAACGAGGCCGAGTTTTATGAGAGCCTGGAAACCGTTGCAGATACCTGCCATCAGGCCTTTTCTCTCATCGAGGAGTTCCGTCACCGCATCCTTTATCTCAGGGTTCCTGAAGAACGATGTGATGAACTTGCCTGATCCGTCAGGCTCGTCGCCTGCGGAGAAGCCTCCCGGTATGAATATGATCTGCGATTCCCTGACCTTCGCGGCAAAATCCCTGACTGACTCTGAAACGTCGTCAGCCGTAAGGTTGTTGACTACGAAGACATCAGGATCAGCTCCGGCATCCTCGAACGCCTTTGCCGTATCGTACTCGCAGTTAGTACCCGGGAATACAGGGATGAGCGCCTTAGGTCTCTTTCCTTCAAGGTCAGGTCCCGTATACGCCGTTCTCTTCTCACCTTTTTCAGCGATGTCATAAGAGAACGCCTCAGCCTTGTTAGGCGCAGTCTCGATATTGCACCTGTAGACAGGCTCGAGCTTTTCTTCGTACGCGCCGAAGAGTTCTTCGTTCGAGATCGATGTATCTTTGTATGTGAAGTATCCGTCGTCTGTCACAGTACCGATCTCAACAGCCTTATCGCCTTCGATCTTGCGTCCGCTCGGTATCTCTACGAGGAACGCTCCGTAGTTATAGCGGAACAGGTCTTTTTCGTCTATGCCGTCGTTGAACCTGAAGCCGAAGCCGTTGCCCATGGCCATCTTCATGACAGCCTCGGCTGTGCCGCCGAATGATACGGCGTAAACAGACTCCGCCAGCGATCCTCTTATGATCATGTTTATCGTCCTGAACAGGCGCTTGAGCGATCCGGCCTCAGGAAGGCCGTTCTCGTCGAGCGTAGGCGTTATGAGGACGAGCTTGTCCCCTGCCTTCTTGAATTCAGGCGAGATGATGTCTTTTGTCTTTGCAGTTGTTACCGCGAACGAAATGAGCGTCGGCGGTACATCAAGGTCGTTGAACGTCCCGCTCATCGAGTCTTTTCCGCCTATGGCGGCTACGCCGAGTCCCATCTGGGCTTTGAAAGCTCCGAGTACCGCGGCAAGCGGTTTCCCCCAGCGCTCCGGATCCTTCTTAGGGCTCCCGAAGTATTCCTGGAAGGAAAGATATATGTCGTCAAATGATGCTCCCGTTGCGATCAGCTTTGCTACGGATTCTACAACAGCAAGATAAGCTCCTCTGAACGGGCTCGCGCTCGAAACATACGGATCGAATCCCCATGCCATGAGCGAGCAGTCATCTGTGCGTCCTTTTTCTACAGAAATGAGGTTTACCATGGCCTGCGTCGGTGTTCTCTGATACTTGCCTCCGAAAGGCATGAGCACCGTGCCTGCTCCGATGGTAGAGTCAAATTCCTCCGAAAGTCCTCTCTTAGAGCAGCAGTTCAAGTCTGATGCCATTGCCATGTAATCTTCCCTGAAATCGCCCTTTATATCCTTTACAGCGATATCTTCAGGAACGACTTCAGCGTCTATGTGCTTCTCGACGCCGTCTGTGTCGAGGAACTCCCTTGAGATGTCGACTATCGTCCTGCCGTTCCATCTCTCTATGAGTCTCGGCTCCTCAGTCACGACAGCGACTTTTGTAGCCTCGAGGTTCTCGTCGTGCGCGATCTCGCAGAACCTGTCAGCGTCATCAGCCGTGACTACGACAGCCATCCTCTCCTGGGATTCGCTTATAGCAAGTTCAGTACCGTCAAGGCCTTCGTATTTCTTCGTGACCTTGTTCAGATCTATGTCGAGTCCGTCGGCAAGTTCTCCTATGGCTACGGAAACGCCGCCGGCGCCGAAGTCATTGCAGCGCTTTATCATCTTTGAAGCTTCAGCGTTCCTGAAAAGCCTCTGCAGCTTCCTTTCCTCAGGAGCGTTACCTTTCTGGACCTCCGCGCCGCACGTCTCGAGCGACTCTGAATCGTGAGCCTTTGAAGCGCCTGTCGCTCCGCCGATACCGTCTCTTCCTGTCCTTCCGCCGAGAAGGATGACGACGTCACCCTGTGCAGGAGTCTCTCTCTTGACGTTCTCAGCAGGCGCGGCTGCGATCACGGCGCCTACTTCCATTCTCTTTGCTACATATCCCGGATGATATACCTCGTCGACCTGTCCTGTCGCAAGACCTATCTGGTTGCCGTAAGAACTGTATCCGTCAGCAGCCGTCGTAACGATTTTCCTCTGAGGGAGCTTTCCTTCAAGCGTCTCTGATACAGGTGTCAGCGGATCGCCGGCTCCCGTTACTCTCATGGCTCCGTAAACATAGCTCCTGCCTGAGAGCGGGTCTCTTATCGCTCCGCCTATGCATGTCGCGGCGCCTCCGAAAGGCTCGATCTCCGTCGGGTGGTTATGCGTCTCGTTCTTGAAAAGCAGCAGCCAGTCCTGGCTCTCGCCGTCGACATCGACCTTGATCTTTACAGTGCAGGCGTTTATCTCCTCAGACTCATCGAGCTTGTCGAGTTTCCCCTGCTTCTTCAGATATTTCGCCGCGATCGTGCCTATGTCCATGAGCGTTACAGGCTTTGTCCTGCCGAGCTCTTTCCTGACATTCATGTACTCGTCGTACGCATCCTGGATCTCCTGATCCTCGAATTTAACGCTGTCGAGCACCGTGTTGAATGTGGTGTGGCGGCAGTGGTCGGACCAGTACGTATCGATCACTTTTATCTCTGTTATAGTCGGATCTCTCTTTTCATCCCTGAAATAGTCCTGGCAGAACTTCAGGTCAGCGAGATCCATCGCGAGGCCGTTGTCCTCGATGAAGTCGATAAGATCGCGCTTCGAGAAATCGCGGAACCCCTCGATAACAGGTACAGACGTCGGTATGTCGAACTTCTGCTCGAGAGTGTCGTATTCCTCGAGCGACGCTTCTCTCGCGTCGACCGGGTTTATGACGTACTTCTTGATATCAGAAAGTTCGTCATCGGAGATGTCTCCCTTTATGACGTAAACTGACGCTGTCCTGACTTCAGGCCTCTTGCCTTTTGAAATGAGCTGTATGCACTCTGATGCGGAATTCGCCCTCTGATCGAACTGACCCGGGAGATATTCCACCGCGAAGACTCTCTCATCCGCGCCCGTGTCAAGCGTCTCAGACACCATATCTACCGGCGGCTCAGAAAAGACCGTCTTGACGGTCTGCTCAAAGAGCTCCGGCGTTATGCCTTCCACGTCATATCTGTGGATGATGCGAAGACCCGTGACATTGCTGATGCCGAGGTTCTCGCAGATCTCTTTTCTCAGCGACTCAGCGTCATTCGCGTATTCTTTTCTTTTTTCTACATAGACCCTGCTAACCATGTGTCCTCCATTCCGACGAGTCAGTCTTATTTCTCAAGAGCCTTCATAGCTCTCGCGCCGATATCATGACGGTAAAAACCATCAGGGAAGCTTATTCTCTCTACCGACGCGTATGCCTTGTCTATAGCCTCTTTCAGCGTCTTCCCTCTTTCCGTGACTCCGAGCACGCGCCCGCCGTTCGAGAGCAGCGTGCCGTCTTCGGCCGCGTCAGCTCCCGCTACATAGACGTGATCTCTCACATCGTCCGGAATAGTGATCGGGAAGCCTTTCCCGTACTTCTGAGGATAGCCCTTCGTCGCCATCACGACACAGCATGCGGCTTCATCGTGTGCAAAACGAACGTCCGCGTCTGCCAGCGTCCCGTCTGTGCAGTGCATCATTATGTCAAGCAGATCACTGTCGAGGAGCGGCAGTACGACCTGAGCCTCAGGGTCTCCGAATCTGCAGTTGTATTCTATGACTTTCGGACCGTCTTCTGTGATCATGAGCCCGAAGTAAAGGCAGCCCCTGAATGTCCTGCCTTCCTTGTTCATGGCGTCCATCGTCGGCAGGAAGATCTCCTTCATGCACTGATCTGCGATCTCGTCAGTGTAATACGGGTTCGGGGCTATAACGCCCATGCCGCCTGTGTTAAGGCCTTTATCTCCGTCAAATGCGCGCTTGTGGTCCATAGATGAGATCATAGGGATAAGCGTCTTGGCGTCTGTGAACGAGAGTACTGAAACTTCAGGTCCTGTAAGGTATTCCTCTATGACGACCGTGAGTCCGCTCTGGCCGAACATCTCATCTTCCATCATGGATCTTACGGCCTGGACAGCCTGATCCCTCGTCTCGCAGATGAGCACGCCCTTGCCCTTCGCGAGGCCCGATGCCTTTACGACGACAGGGATATCACATTTTTCAACGTAATCGAGCGCCGCCTTCTCATCGGTGAATGTCTCGTACTTCGCAGTCGGGATGCCGTATTTCTTCATGAGGTCCTTGGAAAAAGCCTTGCTGCCCTCTATGATAGCTGCCTTGGCTTCAGGCCCGAAGCAAGGGATGCCGATCGCCTCGAGGGCATCTACCATGCCCGCCACGAGCGGATCGTCAGGCGCGACTACAGCGTAGTCAGGGCAGAGCTTCTGCGCGTATTTAACGACTGCATCGACATCCTCGCAGTCTATGTCCACGCACTCGGCGTCTGCCGCGATGCCTCCGTTGCCCGGGACAGCATATATCTTTTCTACTTCAGGATTCTCTTTTATCTTCTTGATTATGGCGTGCTCTCTTCCGCCGCCGCCGACTACCATTATGATCATTTTTTCATTCTCCTGTATCTAACGCCGAAAACAGTATACGCACGGCCCTTCGCGGGGCCGGCAGCGACATTAGTGATGGAAAAGCCTTGCGCCTGTGAATACCATCGTCATGCCGTATTTGTCGCATGTCTCTATGACATTGTCGTCTCTGATAGATCCGCCCGGCTCAGCGATGTACGAAACGCCGCTCTTGTGAGCTCTCTCGATATTGTCACCGAACGGGAAGAACGCGTCGCTTCCGAGCGCCACACCGCTGATCGTGCTGAGATAAGCCTTTTTCTCCTCGTCCGTGAACGGTTCAGGCTGCTCAGTGAAATAATACTGCCATGCGCCGTCTCTGAGCACGTCTTCATACTCGTTCCCGAGGTAAACGTCTATGGCGTTGTCCCTCTCGGCTCTCTTTATCTCGTCCTTGAACGGGAGGCTGAGGACTTTCTCACTCTGGCGCAGATGCCAGAAGTCAGCCTTATTGCCGGCGAGTCTCGTGCAGTGGCTCCTGGACTGCTGTCCGGCTCCGACACCGATCGCCTGGCCGTCCTGAGCGTAAGCTACTGAATTCGACTGTGTGTATTTCAGCGTAACGAGAGCGATGACGAGGTCTCTTCTCGCTTCGTCTGAAAGCTCCTTGTTCGCTGTGACGATATTCGTAAGATCTTCTTTCCTGACTCTGTAGTCATTTCTCTTCTGTTCGAATGAAATGCCGAATACCTGCTTTTTCTCGAGCTCTTCCGGTACGTAATCAGGGTCGATCTTTACGATGTTGTAATTTCCCTTTTTCTTAGTCCTGAGGAGTTCGAGCGCGTCGTCGTCATAGCCCGGAGCGATGATGCCGTCCGAGACTTCTCTCTTTATGATCTTCGCTGTAGTGAGGTCGCACGGTTCGCTCAGCGCGATCCAGTCACCGTATGATGACATCCTGTCCGTGCCCCTCGCCCTGGCGTATGCCGTCGCGATCTTTGAATCGTCGAGTCCCTCTATGTCGTCGACAAAGCATGCCTTTTTCAGATCATCGCTCATAGGGATGCCTATAGCCGCCGATGTCGGGCTGACATGCTTGAACGAAGTCGCGGCAGGCTCCCCGAGACTGTCTGAGAGCTCTGAAACGAGCTGCCAGCTGTTAAGAGCGTCGAGGAAGTTTATATATCCCGGTCTGCCGTTCAGGATCTCGATAGGGAGTTCTGAACCATCTTCCATGAAAATCCTCGCAGGTTTCTGATTAGGGTTGCACCCGTACTTCAAAGTAAACTCTTGCATAACTGATCCTCCTTTTTCCCGTTATTCCCCGGCTTCAACTCTTGTGTACTTGTTTATGATCTTCGTCTTCTTAGTCTTGTTTTTAAGGTCAAAATACTCGACGAAAAGCGATATCTTGTTATTTTCGTCAAGGCTGTCCCAGATGAGATCCGTG
>JBJETC010000282.1:0-8188 GCA_051883115.1 Anaerovoracaceae bacterium | reverse complement strand
CTGATTGCAGACAAATCAAAACCTACTCTGCCTGACGAGGTTATTCTCAAGGAGATGAATGAGGCCCGCAGAACCAACAGAATGGCCGAAAGAGATGTCAGAGACTGGCTGTACGTCGAGTTTTTAGAAAAGGATATCAGAAACAGAACCGTATTTAGCGCAACCGTATTTGATATCTCCCGTGGCGGACTCAAGGTATTTCTTGATGAAAATGGAGCAATGCTCTTTATACCTTTCTCATATATTTCAGAGAACAAGGAAGATCTGATACTTCAGGGTGATACCGGTGAAGCTTATGACCGCGGTGTCTCCGACCTTGAGAGGCTGGCCCTCATGTGTCTTGTTCGTGATATTTATCTTTATCTTTCTTGCGTCGATGACATGATAAAGACTTCTTGTCGTCCCGTCTGACGCCTCGGCCTTTTCCTCAATGATATTGCTTCTGTTCTCAAGAGGCAGTTCATAGTGGCCCGCAGATTTTTCACTGACTGTGATGCCGTTGCATTTTACAGTGATCTTCTCCCCGTTTTCAGTCTTTACATGAAGATCGAACGGCACTGTCTTACCTTCCGTATAATAGATCGTGTCGTATGAACGTATGACTACGTCGTCATCGTTTTTCTTATCCTCATCCTTATAGACGATATTATCCGTGAGCTTGATAGAATCGCTCCCGCCGACACTGTAAACGACATATGCCGTATTTACCGGGTCCGAAGCGTCGAAATGCTTTCCGGCACTGTGGTCTAAAGCGTCGTATGTTATCTTTACGACAGTATCTCCGGCTTTTTTCGCTGTAACGACTGCGTGAGCATTGTCGCTTTCATCAATTGTCACAGAGTCGCCGTTTATGATCTCATAGTTGAAATGAGGAAGCTGAACATCATTACTTATAGCATTCGTGATCGCCTCCGGCACGCGGCGCGGATTCAGTTTCGCAGTCTCTCCGACTTTCATTTCCCTGAAGTCATACTGCGTCCAGATGTCATTCTCGAAGCTTGACGGTACGTCTGAACCGGCATCTACTCCGATATATGTATCATTATTTCCGGAGCCGCTTTTTCCTACGGTTACCGTGATATCAGGAAGCCAGCCGAAATTTCTTTCTGTGACTGTTCCCTTGCCGTCTCCGAAATCATTGCCGGGACTCCACTGGTTCGCTTTTTCATAAATAACACCGCCCGTAAGGTGGTATGATGACCCTTCTGAAGCATTTTCAACCGTCAGCTTTGCCGTACCATTCGCTGAAGACAGAGCCCCCGAAGCCGTCTTGCCTGAAAGCTCATAATGTACCTCTACGATTCCGGCATATGAGGAATTCCATTTCCCCTGGATTACGCCCACAGGTACGCTGAGACCTGACAAGCTGATTTCTACAGTCTTTTTTTCGCTGTCATATTCAGCCTTGATCCCGAGTTTCTTGTTTTTAACATTTTTTGTTTCGTCACCCTTTTTTACATGATTTTCATCAGGAAAAGTGACTGTTTCACCGCCTGATTTATACGAATCCTTATCGTGATAAATCACATCATAGTCACTGTTCCAAGTTTCTGAAAATACTGATGACGGGATCTCGTCTGACGTCTTCGCGTCCGCTTCCTGTACATCAGCGTGTACCTGAGGCACAGACATGAAGCAGAACGCCATCATTACCGCCAACAGCAAAGTGACTGATCTTTTCACCAAGCGCATAATTTGTCCTCCTTAAACATCAAATATCCGGCCGGATACCCGCCTCATGCGGGCAGCCCTGCCCGGCCGTAAATCGATTTATGTTTCCGAAGCCGGGCTAACAGACTTCAGATCAAACACCGTTAATATTTTATAAGGAAAAACACGCTTTACAATCCGTTTCCAGGTTTTATGCCAATTCAGATAACATTTTTGCATTTTTTAGCGATTTCAAGCATCTTTTTTGGCTTCAATTTGAAATTTTTCTATTTATAAACACAAAAGTACCGGAAATGTCAATGAAATAATTGTGTCATAAACCCAATAAAAAAGCAGGCGCCGAAGCGCCTGCTGTAAATACCATATTTGATATATCGACTAACGGTCTGTAACGAGCAGTCCGTAGTTTCCGTCATTTCTCTTGTAAACGACATTTACACTCTCTGTATCCATGTCGAAATATACGAAGAAGTTGTGGTTGAGCATCTCCATCTCGAGCACTGCCTCCTCCTGATCCATAGGACGGAGTGTGAAGCTCTTCTTCTTTACGATCTTAGACTCGTCAGCAGCTTCTTCCTCTTCTTCAGGGAGCATCTCAAACTTGAGAGCCTTGTTGTCGTTATATCTCTTCTGGAGTTTGCCCTTGAATTTCTTCATCTGGCTGGCCAGCTTGTCTACGACCTCGTCTACAGCGTCATATACGTTATCTGCTGTCTCTTCTACTCTGAATACAGCACCCTTGGCGTTGATCGTCGCTTCGATCTTTTCCTTTGCCTTTTCCTTCGTGAGGACTACCTTAGCGTCGACATCGTCTGAAAAATACTTGTCGAGTTTGCTGAATTTCTTATCGAGTATATCCTGAAGACGCTGATAAGTCGTGTAATTTTTCCCAACTATATTTACTTTCATAATTAGCTCCTTTCGAACCTGATTTTGCATCCGGCCGAAAATCTCGTTACCGTAATTAAATTATAACACACATAATAGAAAAAAACAGTCGGCAGCTGACCTGACCTTTGACCCCACATTCGCCTTTACCGGATTTTCCGAGGACTTACATCTAGAGCGCGCCGTGCTCACCCGGGCTTCCTGCTCCGGGCTTACGTGGATCCTTTCGCCCGCGCCTGGCATGGACTTTCAGTCACAGACCTGCAAGACTGTTTTATAAAATATTATCAGAACAAATAGTTCTTCTCAAGTAAAAAAAGATGGAAAATCAGCCGCGTACCTTCATGAGGCTCACAGGAACTCCACGGTCCCGTCCTCGATATGAAAAACGGCTTCCGCCACGAGAGGCGCGTTCTCCTGCCCCTCAAAAGCTCTGCGCACCTTCTCCGCTGACGCGTGAACGTTGAGACAGCACGCCCTGTACGGGTCCCGTTCATCTCCCGCTGCTTCAGATATTTCTTTGATTATTGCCGGGATAAAACGTCCGCCCCCGTGCTCGAGCGCAGCTCCGACCGCTCCGCATCCCGTGTGTCCCATGACGAGCACGAGGCTGCTCCCGAGGTGCTCCGCAGCATATTCAATGCTTCCGAGCGCTTCCGCGCCTATAGTGTTACCCGCTGTCCTGACAACGAAAATATCGCCGGATGACGCTGCGAAAATCGCCTCAGGCACCACGCGCGAGTCCGAGCACGTCACGACCACAGCGTACGGCGACTGTCCGCCTGCAAGCGCGTTTACGCTCTCCCTTGAAAGATCGCCCTTGCGTCCTTCAGATATCCATTCAGCATTTCCTTTCTTCAGCTTCTCAAGCGCTTTCTCCGCTTTTTCTCTGTTATCCATATCATTTCCTCCTGTCCTTCTTACAAGTCAAAAATCCCTCTACACAGGCATTATGCCCGTGCAGAGGGATCGATAAACCGAGTTTTGCTGTATACTTTTCTGCCTTTTATCACGCTTTATTTTCTTCAGGCTCTTCAGCTTTCTGAGCCTGATCTTCAAATCTCTTACCTAAGCGGTCGGCGATCTTTTTCCTCGAGAGATAGATCACAGCTGCCGCTATGGCGAGAACAACTATCACCGGCAGGAAAACTTTCCAGTTTATCGTGAGAAGAGCGTCCCCGCAGATGACGTTCAGGGAAATCGCCGGGAGACAGCCGACTGCAAGCGACCTTATGTACTTCGCCAGCGTGATGTCAGTCTGCGCCGCGATAAAAGGTATCGTCCCGTTAGGAACGACCGGTATCAGAGATATCACGATCACGGCTTTCCCCGGATCTTTGACATGGCTCATGATCTGGTCCACCTTGGGGTTTTTACCGAAATCGGGGATGAGCGACGATGACCCGCGCGACCTCCTTGCAAACGTAAACATTATAGCGTTCAGCACGAGATTCGTGATATAGCAGATCAGGATCCCTTCAACGCGCCCGTATATAATACCAGCGCAGATATACACCGGGAGCGCCGGAAGGAATATGGAGAGCGTCTCCAACGCCTGCAGGCCTATGAGCACAGCCTCGCCGAGCCTGCCCTCGCCGCGGATATACGATGTCATGCCGGAAATATCATCATTTTCAAGATAAAGCAGGATCTTCGGCGTGTGTCTGCTGAGAAGGCAAAGTGCCAGAACGGCCACGGCTGCGATACATGCCGCTTCGATCGCGATATGCGCTTTTTTCGAGGGAGTCATGTTTTTCATCAGGCAGCCTTCTCCTTTTCATCAGCCTCATCAGCTTTTTTCTCTTCGGTATCTTTGATTTTCTCTGCAGCGATACGCTTTCTCAGTTCTTCGACGGAGTCGGCGTAGCGCTCATGCTGAAGTGTAGGGAACGCTCTCAGGAGCCTGCCTGTGCCGAATGCCCTGTGGCCTGATATATCTGCCATGAGTTGCTCAGCCCTTTTCTCAAGATCCGCCCTGTACTGAGCGATCCTCTCATCGCGCTTCGCTTTCTCGACGGCATCTCGAAGGTCTTTTTCCTCCTTGAATTCCATCGCCTTTTCGCGAAGCTCGACTTTCCCGAGGGCAGCCTGCACCTGCGTCTCCTGGACCTGCTGCGCCGTATCCATAGAAGTCGACGCGAGGAGATCCGTAAGCTTGTCGCTCGGCATGCGCATGACAGCACGAACGTGATCGAGCTCCTTGAGCTTCTTGTTGAGACCTGAGACAGTCATGACCGTCACGATGAAATCGACGAGATATAGCACGTAGAGCGCCGCCATTACCGGCCAGCCGTATTTCGGAGGGATCCTGCCTGCAGTCCCTTCCTGTATGAGCGGGTGCGCCACCTTGACGACGAGCTCGATCGCGAGGCCCCAGATGATGCTGAATTCAAGACATATATAACCGTGCAGGTTGAACGGCTTTTTGCTGTAATCCCACCATCTCGCATGAAAAAGCTTATCGAGCATCCACCCTGCGATCAGCTCGACCAGAGTCGTGAGTATCATCCCGAAAAAGAAAAGCTCGACGCCGTTCATCTGCGTAACGTCCGCGGCGCCTCCCCTGTCAGTCATGACGTTCCCGGCCGCGAGCACGGCGAGCATGCCGAACCCGTATACCGGGCATACCGGGCCGTTCAGGAATCCCCTGTTTATCACCTTGCCGAAATCAACGGCGTGATAAATGACTTCCACCACCCAGCCGGCAAAGCTGTAAATGAGGAAATACATGCATATCTGATAATACGTCATTCCTGCTATCATACTCATCCTCCGCGGTCAGTTACCGAAAAAGTCTATGGGATAAATATATCAATAATCGGGAAGCAACGCAATATCAAGGTCATACGGCTTTCAGACCGAGCGCAGGAAATGCGGCAAGACATACGGCGATGAGGCCCAGGAAAAAAGACACGATACCCGAATCATACATATGTTCCTATGTTTCAATAGAAATTCTTCTTCCGAAAATGATAAGAATTTTCCCGATAAGGCTGATATATTATTCATAGAGAAAAAAATCCCTCAGGGAGGTGTATCATGCAGCGCACGATAGATGAATTATCTGAAGATGAGTTGTTCGAAGCCGTTGATAACTGCGACGCCAATTACGACGGCATATTTTTCTATGGGGTAAAATCAACAGGCATATTCTGCAGGCCTTCATGCCGCACGAGACCGCCGAAGCACGAAAACATAGTTTTCTTCAGGACAGCTAAGGAGGCCATGGATGCGGGGTTCCGCCCATGCAAGCGCTGCCAGAGCGACCTCCTCACATACCACCCGATGGCTGAGATCGCGGGCGAACTCAAGGAACACATCGATAAAATGTACATGATGCAGTC
The DNA here is from genome assembly GCA_051883115.1 of Anaerovoracaceae bacterium. Taxonomy (GTDB): domain Bacteria; phylum Bacillota; class Clostridia; order Peptostreptococcales; family Anaerovoracaceae; genus Aminicella. Next base: position 2,285 of record JBJETC010000282.1, on the reverse strand, counting down.
CGAATGGCAGGCGCGCACTCGCGAGCTCGGGCTTTCCGAAAGACGCATGACCGAGATATTCAAGGAAACATACGGCATGACGCCAAAGGCCTACACAGACAACCTCCGCCTGAAAGAAGCAGAGCGCATGCTGAAGGAAACAGACGAAAAGATCATAGACATCGCGGCGTCCGTAGGTTTCGGGAGCCTCGCGACTTTCAACAGGTTCTTCAAGGAAGAGACAGGCCTGAGCCCCACTGCCTACAGACGCAGCAGCGCCGCGGATCCTAAATGAGCAGACCTGATTTTACTACGTCGTCATGCTGGCGGCGGATGATACCCGAAAGTTCTTCCGGCGTCTGTTTTTTACCGGTCATGATCCACGCGCGGATTATACCGACGAAAAAGCCGGCACGCACTGAAATGAAATATTCGTAGTTATCCGTCGACATAGGGACGTTTTTCTCCTTGAGAAAATCCATCAGTATTGGCGCGTTGTTGACGAATCCGTTGTAGATGATGTCTATGCGCCCCGAATCCATGAGGATCTCAAGGAGTTTCATCCTACCTGGCTCCATCCAGAAGCTCAGGACATATTCCAGCAGTACGTCTTCCTGACTGAGGTCCGGGTCCGACTCCGTGAAATCTGTCAGCACCTCGTGAAAGAGCCGGTCGCACTGCCAGTAAAGTATGTCGACGATCTCATCGAAATTCCTGTAAAAGGTCGCTCTGCTTACCGTCGAGACCTGACTCAGGTCAGAGACCGTGACCTTCCTGAAAGGCTTTGTTTTTATCACTTCCATCAGGGCGTCGTAAAGCATCTGTGCAGACCTTTCAGCCCTGATATCATCCTTCAAATGGTACATTTTGCTTCTCCGTTTATAAAGACTGTTATGTATAAAACGATTGTATCATATTTTATATAAAAATAGCACCCGTATCACGCAGAGCCTTCCGCGCGAGAGCAGGTGCTTTCTTCATATAGTCAGGACTTTTTCACATCACTCGCCTGCCTTGAGGTGTCCGGCCCTGATGCCGTCCACGATTAGCAGGATGCCTTTTGTCATGAGGAAGAAGACCGCGATCGCAGCCATCGTCATGATCGAAGCGCCCGGCATGAAGAACAGGAGTGTGCCCACTATGAGGTTTATGACACCGCTCACCGTGAAGCCTGTCTTTTTGAAGCCGAAGAAGCGCAGGCGGTCTCCTGTCATTATGCTTTCGATGCCGGTAGCTGTGAGTTCTATCGCAAACATGAATGAAAGCGTGTATAGGATCGTGTCAGTCCCGGAAAACATCAGAAGGACGCCGAGTATGATATCGAGTATCGCGCCTATCAGTCCGAGCCCGCTTCGGAAATACGACGGCACACGGAAATAGCCTACGCAGCGCACGATACCCAGAGCCACCATTGCGGCGGCCATCAGGTACCCAACAAATACCGCCGACTGGAGCGGCCATATTATGCCGACGACGCCGAGCGCCACCATCACGATACCGGTGATGATAGATGCCACGCGGAACTTTTTCACGTTCCTGTTCCAGAAATCCCTTATCTCGTCGCGGTAATCGAGATCGTTATCGTATATCATCATGTCAACATCCCCCTTTTGTGTTCCCATTGTCATGTATTAAACATTTGTTTTGTACAGTCAAAATGTATCACAATTAAAAAAGCCTTACAAGCCTTTCGCGACTTGTAAGACAAAACTGCTGGAAATGATTCGTAATTTCTCTTGTAAAGCAGTGCGTTCTCTCTGATGTTTACATGATTTTTACCAATGGGAAATATCAGAATGAAAATCCGTGTGGTATACTCCGGCAATACAGAAAGGAGAGCCATGAACATTCTTCTTATTCACGGACAGAGCCACGAGGGCACGACGTACCATATGGGAAGGCTCCTCGCTGAAAAACTCGATCCTTCCGGAGGATCGGAGATAACTGAATTTTTTCTCCCGCGGGACATGTACCATTTCTGCACCGGCTGCTATTCATGCATCGAGGATGAAACGGCATGCCCGTTCTGGGATGATAAAAAGGCTTTTATCGACGCCATGGAAAAAGCCGACGTCATGATTTTCACGACGCCTACATACTGCCTTGCGCCGACAGGAGCGATGAAATCGTTCCTCGACCTCTGCTGCGATCTCTGCATGATACACCGCCCGAAGCCGTGGATGTTCAGAAAGCGCGCGGTCATACTGTCAGCCTCCGCAGGTTCCCCATGCAGAAAAACCATCCGCACGGTCAGGGATTCCCTCGACCTCTGGGGCGTCCCATGGATCATTGGATATGGCACTCCT
>JBJETC010000281.1:0-1513 GCA_051883115.1 Anaerovoracaceae bacterium | reverse complement strand
GATGAAAACAGGCACGCCGTGATCCCTGAGCATGCGCCAGATCGTCTCTGTGTGGCTCCTCACCCCGTCAGGCCCGCTTATGACAAGGACCGCGTAGTCGAGCGCCGGCAGCGTCCTCTCCGTCTCGGACGCGAAATCGACATGACCCGGCGTGTCTATGAGCGTCACGTGAAGGTCATCCCAGTTCAGGATCGCCTGCTTCGAGAAAATGGTGATGCCGCGGCTCCTCTCGATCGCGTTGCTGTCGAGAAAAGTGTCGCTGTGGTCGACACGCCCCGCTTTCCTTATTTCGCCTGTCCTGTAGAGCATGGCCTCCGCCAGCGTCGTCTTGCCCGAATCGACATTGGCAAGTATGCCCAAAGTTATCCTTCTCATGTTTTTTCCCGTTTTCCCGTGAAATTTTCCAAAATATTACGCATTGATTATACCATACAGCTTTTATGATTTTTACAGCCGCTTTGTTTTATGTTAATATTGTTTTATTAACTTTAACGATTTTCACTGGAAAAAGGTGATCATTTTGATAGATATATGCCTTGCGGGCACCGGCGGCATGCTGCCGCTGAAAAGCAGATGGCTGACCTCCCTCTACGTCAAGAGCGGGAAAAACGCTGTCCTCATAGACTGCGGAGAAGGAACGCAGATCGCGCTTTCAGAAGCCGGATGCCATATAAAAAACATCGACATGATATGCCTTACGCATTTTCACGCCGATCATATCGCAGGTCTCCCGGGCCTCCTGCTTTCGATCGGGAACACCGGCAGGACCGAGCCTATAACGATATGCGGGCCTTCAGGGCTCCTGAACGTCGTGAGCTCGCTTCTCGTCATCGCGCCGCAGCTTCCTTTTGAGATAATAACGATCGAGATCGGAAACGACCCGGATCAGACACTGAGATGCGGCGACCTCATCATAAAACCGTTCAGGGCTGACCACGTCATACCGTGCCTCGGCTACACGATCTCAATGAAGCGCGCAGGGCGTTTTGACCCTGAAAAAGCCGTCAGCCTCGGGATACCGAGAAAATCGTGGAGCCTGCTGCAGCACGGCGAGTCTATCATGGTAGGGAAAAAGGTGATAATGCCTGAGATGGTCCTCGGCCCTGAGAGAAAAGGCCTCAAGATCCTCTATTCCACAGACACGAGGCCTGTCGAAGCAGTCATAAAGGAAGGCATGGGCGCCGACCTCATGATCCTCGAAGGCATGTACGCCGACAACGAGAAGATAGACATGGCAAAGCAGTGGAAGCACATGACCATGCTCGAGTCAGCCTCCCTCGCGAGGGAAGCGAGAGCAAGAGAACTGTGGTTCACGCACTACAGCCCTTCCCTGCCTGATCCTCAGGATCACCTGGATCTCGCGCGCGAGATATTCCCGGGAGCCGAGGCGCCTCGCGACGGTGCGAAAAAGACGCTGAACTTCACGGAAAAGCCGAAGATCGTGCCGGCTTCAGAGGGCGAAAGCGAGATCATGACAGACCTAGGGCCTTTTGAACCTAAGCTCGTCACGAGC
>JBJETC010000280.1:0-1515 GCA_051883115.1 Anaerovoracaceae bacterium | reverse complement strand
ACAAGGGCCTCGGAGTTGACAACCTCACAACAAAGCAGCTCAAGGGTATCTTCACAGGAAAGATCAAAAACTGGAAAGAAGTCGGCGGACCAGACCTCAAGATCATGCTCGTAACAAGACCTTCTTCATCAGGAACAAGGGCACTGTTCAAGCAGTATGCACTTGACGGAGCTGAGGAAGCTTCAAAGTCAGCCCTTGAGACAGATGACTCCGGAACACTCATGGAAACAGTTGAGAAGAACAAGGGCGCTATCGGATATGTAGCTCTTTCATACATGGTAGATGTGAAAGATGCAGTAACAGTCAAGATCGACGGTATTGAGCCTACACTCGAGAACACATACAACGGCAAGTACAATGTATGGGGTTACGAGCACATGTACACGAAGGAAAAGAACGACGTCGCTGACGCATTCATTGAGTACCTCTCAAGTGAAGACTACAGTGACAACGTTGAAAAGCTCGGATACGGCGCAATCACAAAGATGACTGACAAGGCAAAGAACGCTCACAAGTAATCGGTTCGTACATGGAAAGCACACTCTCCGGGCAGGATCAGAAGATCATGTTCGGAGATTGTGTTATGATTCAGGCAATTTTCAGGAGAACGAAAACGTATGGATAACGAAGACAGAAAAAGTTTATTCAGAAAGGAATATCTGGGGAGAGGCATCGTCACCATATGCGGATTTTTCATCATCGCGCTGACCGTGATAATCACGATCTTCCTGATCTACAAGGGAAGCGGGACGTTCACGGTTTACCACCACTCCATCGCAGAGTTCCTTTTTTCTGATAACTGGGCACCGACGGATGCCGCAGGTCAGGGCGGAGGACATGTAGGCGCAAGGATCTACATCCTCGGTTCGCTCATGACATGCGGGCTGGCCCTTCTCATCGCGCTGCCGTTCAGTCTGGCAGCCGCGATATTCATCTCGGAGATATCTCCGGATCTCGGGAGCAAATTCCTCCAGCCGGCCATAGAGATCTTCGTCGGTATCCCTTCTGTAGTCTACGGCTGGGTCGGACTCACGATACTCGTGCCGTTCATCAAGGACAAGCTGCATGCGCCTATGGGAGGCTATTCAGTGCTGGCGGCAGGCATAGTCCTCGCCATCATGATATTCCCGACGATCACCACACTGTCGGCAGATGCGCTGAGAGCCCTGCCTGATTCGTACAGGCTCGCTTCCTACGGCATGGGCGCCACACGCTGGCAGATGATACACACGGTAATGGTGCCGGCCGCGAAAAACGGCATACTTTCCGGCATCATCCTCGGCCTCAGCAGGGCGTTCGGTGAAACACTCGCAGTAGCTATGGTTATCGGAAAAACGAGGACCCTCCCAAAGGGGATCCTTTACCCGACAAACAACCTGACGGCTTCGATCGCCGCAGATATGGGAAATACAGCAAACGGCGGAGAACACAACCTCGCGCTGTGGAGTATGGCTCTGCTGCTCCTCATAATTTCACTTTTGTGCATATTTGCCATCCATTTCCTGCTCAGGAAAA
>JBJETC010000279.1:0-1517 GCA_051883115.1 Anaerovoracaceae bacterium | reverse complement strand
CTTTCGCTTCATGACCTTACAGGTTTTGAAGGGCGCTGCGACGCCATATATATCACTAATACGACTGTATCGCCGATAGACAAGCCGGATACTGCAGGACGCAGATGGAGGAAGCGTCTCCTCGGGATCCCGGAGGAACCTGAGGAGACTGATGAATATGATGTCATTGTCGCGGGAGGCGGCATCGGCGGGTGCTGCGCGGCGTATACCGCGGCCAAATGCGGGAGCAGGGTCGCTTTGATCCACGAAATGGAATATCTCGGCGGCAACGGGAGCGCCGAAGTCGGTCTTACGCCTGAAGGAAGGACAGGAGGCATAGTAGATGTCCTTTCCGAGAGGCTGGAGGACGGCGACATAGCAGCGGGCCGCATACTTGGCGGGCTCGATAACTGTGACGTTTTTCTGAGCGAGCACATATATGATACGCACTGCGACGGAAAGAAAATCACATCCGTTGATTCTCTGAACCTCAAGACGAACAGGGAAACAAGGTTCCGCGGGAAAGTTTTCATCGACTGCAGCGGGACCGCGATACTCGGAGTTTTGAGCGGCGCGGCTACACTTGAAGGACAGGAAAGCCGATCAGATTTCGGAGAAAGCCTTGCTCCTGATCACGCTGACTCCATGCATCACGGAGACACTGTGCTTTTCCGCACGGAGATGGAAGAAGAGCCTGTAGATTTTCCTGACGCGCCGTGGGCGGTAAGAGTCGCAAAGGATTATTCCGACCTCGGCGGACAGATAGGACACATCACATCTGATTGCGGCCAGGGACCTTATGAAAACCAGCCGGGACCTTATGTCGGCCCTGAGAAAACGAAGCCGGTGAGGAGAGCGGACGGAGGCTGGGACAATGCCATGAACCTGACAAAATCCCACTTCTGGGAATACGGACAGTGGCTGGATCCTTACATGTGCAAGGAGGAGATCAGAGATCACCTTTTCTGCGCGATCATAGGGACATATATAAATGTCAGGGAAAAAGAGCCTGAGAAATACAGGAACCTGAAGCTCACGCACCTCGGCAGCGTTCTTGCGACGGGAGCTTTCCGCAGCTATCTCGGTGATCACATACTGACAGAAAACGATATCAGGAACCATACGGATTTTCCTGACGCGATAGTTGAGAACGCCGGGGCTTTCTGCCTGCATTATCCGGGAGATCCGAAATACGATTTCCGTCTCGGCAACTGGAAATGGGTCGAGAGAGATTTCAAGCCGTATATGGTACCTTTCAGGTGTCTTTATTCTGCTGATATCGATAACCTGCTCTGCGCGGGTAAGCATATCAGCGCGACACATATAGCAAGCTCTACGGTAAAGCTCATGGGCAACTGCGGCCATCACGGCGTCGTGACAGGAGCGGCGGCTGCTCTCTGCGCAAAGCGTGGCATTTCACCTCGTACACTCAGTAAGGAACACCTCGATGAACTCAGGACCGAGATCAAAAAATACGGCGAATGATGATTTTAATATTAAAGATATCTTAGTTTCCGGTCTGGAAAAATTTTCAGGAT
>JBJETC010000278.1:0-8270 GCA_051883115.1 Anaerovoracaceae bacterium | reverse complement strand
CCCTTATCCGTTCCTTTCGGGGAATGACAACGGAGAAGGCCTGGCTGTCACGGTCTCGGACAAGGCGTCAGACGGAGAACTCGCCGCGGCGCTGTCCCTCATGGCGGAACTCGGGACAGAGACAGGGAGCAGGGACGAGATCAGGTTCGGAAAGATCGGGAAGCTCTCATCCATGAAGGCTGACCGTGTCATCCTCGTATCGCTCAGGGACGATCTCCCGAAAAAATACAGAAGCGCAGTCAGGGCAAAGAAATCACTGTCTGACAAGGCGTATATAACGAACACGAGAGTCGGCGGGAAAAATACGCTCATCATTACTTCTGATGATGAGGACTGCCTCCTTGAGGCTGCCTACATGCTCATGGATGACGACCGCGTCGCACTTCAGGACGGCAGCACGGCATACGTTGAAAAAGGCAGCAGTGCAGACAGCAGCGGAGAAAAGGAGAAAGACGGGACGTATTCCCTTCAGGATCTTAACGGGGAAGGCCTTTCGTTCACAGGTCCTTTTCATCAGGAGCAGAAGATATTCCTCCCTTCGAGCGAGGAATATTTCTTAGCGAATCCGGAAAAGATATCACTCAAGTTCCGTTACAGCGACAACCTTAATTTCAAGCGTTCGATGATAACCGTCTATTGGGGCGACGTTCCTGTGGCGAGCAGGAAACTCACAAAGGAAAAATCAAAGGGCGATGAGCTGACTTTTTCCATGCCGAGCGATGTCGTAGGAACGGGAGCGTCAAGCATAAAGATAGCCTTCGACCTTGAAATAGAAGACATGGACTGCACTATCAGGCAGAGCCAGATGCCGTGGGCATACGTCGAAAAAAGCTCGCAGTTCTATCTGCCGGAATCGGATTCCAGAGACATCTCATTCGATGTAAAGCCTTCGCCGTTCAGGTTTTACGGACGTTTCCGCAACACGGAGGTCGTACTTTCAGACGATCCTTCAGATGAAGAACTTGAACTCGCGGGGCAGACAATAGCTCAGCAGGGAGACGGCGTGCAGCCGTACGGGAGCTTTACGGTAAAGAGAGCCGGTGAGTTCGGCGCGGGAGATCATTCAAAGAACCTCATCGTCATTGGGACGAGCAAAAACAAGGTGCTAAGCGACATGAACGACGACCTGAGCATCTCATACAGAAAATCAGGGACGAGCTTTGAAGGTAATGAACAGCTGACACTCACGCAGGACGCGGGTTCCAACATAGGCGTCCTCCAGTATATAGAGTCGCCGTACAGCGGCGATAAAGGCGTTCTGGCCGTCTGCGCGACAAGTGATCCGACGCTGAAAACACTGACGGATCATCTTAGGAGCAGGAGCAGGCGCGAGAGTCTCGCTGATGACGCGGTCGTAGTAAGTGAAAGTGGGAAAGTACAGACATTCAGGTTTACGGATCATTCGCAGGGCTCCGATTCGCCGGGATTCATCGGGAAACTCGCAGGAAGCAAGCGGTCGCTCCTGTTCACGATAACGGCGACAGCTATGATGCTCCTGCTTCTCGTCGGCGTGATACTCGTTCTCCTGCGCATAAGAAAGTACAGGCAGGCAGACCGCGGCGACAGCGATGACGACAGAGTCGTAAGGGAAGATAAGGACAGGGATGAGAAATGACGCGCAAAAAAGTAATGGTCGTATTCGGCACGCGGCCTGAAGCTATAAAAATGTGTCCGCTCGTCATGGAACTCCGCAGGCGCAGCGATGTTTTCGATACGGTCGTCTGCGTCACAGGCCAGCATCGTGAGATGCTGAGGCAGGTGCTTGAAGTTTTCCATGTGGACCCTGAATACGATCTCGATATCATGAAAAAAGATCAGACGCTGTTTGATGTCACGACAGAAGCGCTTGACGGCATGAAGAGCGTACTTGAAAAGGAAAAGCCTGACATCGTGCTCGTTCACGGCGACACGACAACGGCTTTCGCAGCCGGGCTCGCGTCATTTTACCTGCATATCCCGGTAGGCCATGTAGAGGCCGGGCTCAGGACTTACAGGCTGGAAGCTCCTTTTCCGGAAGAGTTCAACCGCCAGGCCATAGACGTTTACTCAGCCTTTTATTTCGCGCCTACAGAGACCGCGAAGCAGAACCTGATCAATGAACACAAGGATCCGGGATCGATATACGTGACAGGAAACACCGTCATAGACGCGCTCTCGGTCACGGTCGACAGGAATTACACTCATCCTGTGCTTGACTGGGTCGGCGGCAGCAGGATGGTGCTTGTGACAGCCCACAGGAGGGAAAACATAGGCGCTCCCATGGAGCACATTTTCTCAGCTATAAAAAGGCTTGCGGAGAAGCATGAGGATGTGAGGTTCGTCTATCCGATCCATAAGAACCCGGCCGTGAGAGAAATAGCGGACAGGATCCTGACCGGGTGCGGCAGGGTGAAACTCATAGAGCCGCTCGATGTCTTCGATTTCCATAATTTCATGAGCCGCGCGTATATCATAATGACTGACAGCGGCGGCATCCAGGAAGAAGCCCCGGCACTCGGCATACCTGTGCTGGTGCTGAGGGACACGACGGAACGGCCTGAGGGCGTAGCCGCAGGTACGCTGAAGCTTACAGGCACAGACGAAGAGAACATCTTCAGGGAGACGGAACGCCTCCTCACTGACAGGGACGAATATGAAAAGATGAGCCGCGCGTCAAACCCTTACGGCGACGGCACGGCTAGCCGCAGGATCGCGGATGTGCTCGAAAAAGAGCTGTGATCAGCGGTGTGATATTTTTCGGGAGGCATGATGAAAGCCGGGAAGACGGAAAAAATACTGAAAATACTTGCTGTCGTACTTGCGATCGGTGTTATCGCAGGGATATGCCTGACCGTCATGCAGCTCCGCTTTGCGAAGAGTGAAAAAAGCGGAAGCGCTGCTTCCGGGAGCGGCGGATCTTCTGGCTCTGGCACTGAACTTACAGATGACACCGTGATCTACCCGGACAAGGTATCGTGGTTTTCGAAGCTCCCTGATATTTCGTTTACAGACACTTCGGGAGAAAAACATACGCTGAGCGAGTTCTACGGGAAGCCAATCGTGATCATGTACTGGGCGAGCTGGTGCGATGACTGCAGACAGGAACTCCCGAATCTGAGAAAATATATAAACGCGTCGAAAAAATACGGTGATGTAACGTTTTTACTTATCAACAGGACAGACGGTAAAAAAGAGACGAAAAAGTCGGCAGAGCGCTATTTCAGCGGACTGAAAGCGGGCTGTGCCATGTACTTCGATGATGGAGAAAAGATATATGACAGGCTCGGCATCAAGAACATACCTACGAACATTTTCCTCAGCAGCGAAGGAAAGGTGGAGGCTGTCGTGCCGAAACAGATAACGAGTGAGTCTGTGTTCAGGGCACAGCTTGAAAAGGCTGTGAACGGACCCGCGGGCGGAACGGAGAGCTTCGTCACGGCGAAGATGACTGATCTTAACGGCGGGATCCATTCTGAGTACAGAAAAAACGGTGATACGAGCAGCACGCCTGTGCTTTCGGAGAGCCAGGGCCTCATGATGAAATACGCTGCTGAAACAGGGGACCGCGGACTTTTTGACAGCGCCTGGAAGTACACGAAGAAAAACCTGCTCATTGACGGCGGGCTCGCCTCGTGGAAGCTGGAGGACGGCAAAGCGTCAGATGTGAACGCGCTTCTCGATGATCTCAGGATATATGAAGCGCTCCTCGAGGCTGATGAAAAATGGGGATCGTATGACAAAGCTGCCGAGGAGTATGCGAAAAACATCAGGAAGTACTGCATCGACGGCACTCGATACGTCGACTTCCATGATTTCGGGAGTGGGCAGTCTGCTGGCAGCCTCAGCCTTCAGTATATAGACCTCACGGCGATGAAATCGCTCGCTTCGTGGAGCATAAAAGGGAAGCTGGCGTACAGAAACGCCGCGAAGATACTGAGGAACGGGAAGATAAGCAGCGATTTCCCGCTGTATTACAAATATTACAGCTATGGCTCCAGGTCCTACAGCCGCGATGATCTGAACACGGCCGAAGCGATGATGACGCTCCTTCACCTTTCCGAAGCGGGAGAACTCCCGGATGACACTCTCAGCTGGGTGAAAAAGCATGTATCGGGCAGCGGGCTCATGGCGCGCTACAAGACAGACGGCAGCGTACCTGACGGTTACAATTACGAGTCTACGGCTGTTTATGCCATAACGGCCATGATAGGAAAGCTTGAAAAAGACGATGATCTCGTGACATCCTCCATCATACGCATGGAAAGGATGAGGATAGACGATACATCAAAGGAGTATAACGGCGCATTCGGTTCGTCTGACGGCACCGGTACAGCGTCGTTTGACCAGCTTGAGCCGCTTCTCGCATACGCTTTCTGCGGGTGACGGCGCAAGGCGGAGAGATCCCGGAAGCAGGACAGGATCGTAATGACCTGATAAGAGAATATGCACAACAAGAAAACCTCAGCGGACGCCGGTCCCGCTGAGGTCGTTTTATGAGGAGGAAAACATTTTTTCCTGATATCACATATTTATACCGCGAAGAATTTGGCCGCGTTGTCGTAGAAGATGCGCTTAAGGCCTTCCTCGTCAACTCCGCAGACTTTGACTTTCTGGATCTCGACTGAAGGGTCGTGGAACGGTGAATCAGTACCGAACATGATCCTGTCCGTACCGACTGTTTCGTAAGCCTCGCGGATCTTTGACGGCATAGGCATGCCTGACATCTCGAGGTAAACGTTGTCGAGCCTGCGTGCCATCTTGAGCGCCGCGTCGATGTAAACGCCGTGGCCGTGGCCCATGTGGATCATCATGATCTTCACGTTCGGGTGGCGTTCTGCGAGGAGCGCTTCCTGCCACGGGAGCGAATAAGGCGGGTGTCCGCTGTGGATACAGACCGGTATGCCGTGCCTTTCGGCGGCGTCTATGACAGGGTCTACGATCTCGGCGTCAGCGCAGTACGCGTGCCTGAGAGGGTTTAGCTTAACGGCGGAGAAGCCTTTTTCCGTGTATTTGTCTATGAGTCCGACGGCGTTGTCATTTAGCGGATTGACGTAGACGCAGCCGATGAACCTTCCCGGATATGAAGTCATGGCGTCGAGCGTCGCGTCGTTATCTTCGCAGCAGAGCGCTGTTTTTTCTATTTCGTATTTATCCATCTGGGCGATGAGGCCTTCCTTGTCGATGCCTACGTCAGCCCAGCCGCCGATGTATCCGATGTGAGCGTGAGCGTCTATTTTTTTCATCTGCTGCTCCTTTTGGAACTGCTGCGTCTCGGTCCCGCAAGGATCGCCGCTGCCGAGCTGTTTGCCATGAGGACTCTCGAGATGGCGAAGAAGAGCACGATGCCGACCGCTGTCTGGATCGAAACGTTAGGGATCGATGCTATGGCAGGGCCTGCGCCGACCATCCAGACTTTAACGAGCGTGTAAGCGGCGATCTGGAAAAGTCCGCCTGATACAGAACCTGCGAGCTGACGTTTGCCTGACGCAGGGTCTTTTTCTATTATCGTTCCCATGATGAACGCCATCACCATCTTGATGACGAATGTAGGGAGCGCCCAGGCCGCGGCTCCCGCGAGCACGTCGGACAAAGCTCCGCCGATCCCGGCTGCGAGCGCGCCGTTCCTCCTTCCGAGGATGAGTACCGCGAGGAAGATCATGCAGTCGCCGAGGTGGCTGTACCCGCCCGTTGCCGGGTTCGGGATCCTGATCGCGTATGTGCAGACGAATACGAGCGCTGCCATGAGCGCCGTCATTGTTATTTCCTTTATCTTATCTCTGTTCATGTGTTTCCTTCTTTTGTTAAGAACAACAATTAAATTTCTTTTTCTTTAGTAGATAAGTATATTATAGCCGGAATTGTGTCTGTTAAAATATCCAAAAAAGATTAAATTGAAGATAACAGATATCGAAGCGGCAGGCGGAACCGGCGTGTATTGGCGTTTTGTATGTACAGAAAAATGATTTTTGCGTATATACAGTAATGTATGTTTCCGCGTACATAAAGGAAAAAGAGCGTATTTCCCCGGGCTTTGGGAATTTTGTTCGCCGTGATGTGCCGGGGATCATCGTAGTGTATAATGACAGAAAAAGAAGTTTGTAAAGGGCATGATATGGAAACGATTTCGGGATACAGAGTGATAAGGAGCGGACGGAGGTCCGTGGCGATAGAGATAGGGGAAAAAGGCGTCGTCGTGCGTGCTCCCCGCAGCATGGCGCGGGCTGACATAGAAGCTTTCGTGACGGCCCACAGGAAATGGATAGAGACGCATCTCAGGGCTTATCAGGAAAAAGCGAAGGCCGCGAAGGAGGCCGGCGGGGAAACGCTTACGCCGGAAGAGGTGAACGATCTCAAGCGCAGAGCTGCTTCCGAGATCCCGCCTGTAGTTGAACGGTACGCCCGTGAGATCGGCGTCGACTACGGACGCATAACCATAAAGATGCAGAAGACGAGGTGGGGCAGCTGCTCTGCCTCGGGCAACCTGAATTTCAACTGCCTGCTGATGCTCGCGCCGCGCCGTGTGATAGAAAGCGTCGTGGTCCACGAGCTCTGCCACCGCAGGCATATGGACCATTCGAAAGCTTTTTACAGGGACGTGAGGGCAGCGTTCCCGGACTACGATGAATGCAGCGCCTGGCTGAAAAAATACGGGCCGGCGATAATGGCGAAAAGGCCGGAGTGATCACATCCCGGGGAACGGAGGCTCTTCATCCTGGATCCGTTTCAGTTCGTCCCTGTCGGCATCGGCCATATTTTCGCCTGAATAGCCTATATGCATGAATCTGCGCGATCCGGCGGAGACCGGCTCCCAGTCTGAGAGAGCGCCAGTCTTCACGAACTCCGCGATCCTGTTTATCATTCTTTCTGAAAGATCGATGTCTCTTTTTTCAAAATCCCTTTTTATATGCTCGAAAGTCCCGAACACGTAGCAGAGGTCCGTGCCGTGTTTCGCGCCGCCCGGCGTGAAATCGGAGATGCTGCAGTAGACCGGGGCATGGCCGCGCTCAGCCTGGAACCTACCCCATTCACATGCGGCGTCATGGAGCTGGAGCGGGAACATATCGTGCGACAGCATGTTTATAAGGCACGGGACGCTTGTATAAGCGTCTTTTTTCATGAGTTCCTCAGGCGTGTCAGGGATAAATGCGCCGTCGACATACGGACGGGCGGCCCTTGACATGGCAGGATCATTTTTCAGATCTTCATACAGATCGAAGATCTGTTTCGCGGGCAGCTTCCTCAGCCCGCCGGTATCAGTGCCGGCAGTTGCGGCAGCGGCATCCCAGAGTTTTTCTGCGTCGTCCTGCATGATCATTTTCTGCCTTTCAGGCATGACACCGCCAGAGCTCAGCATGACGGCCTTCCTGAAAAGCCCGCGCGCCAAAGGCGCGAACATGAGGTCCTGGATTATCACGGCGCCGGCACTTTCGCCCATGAGCGTTATATCATCCGGGTCGCCGCCGAGAGAAGCGATGTTCCTTTTTATCCACCTAAGCGCCGCCGTTATATCTTTCAGGCAGAGGTCGCCGCTGCTTTTTTCGGGACCGTTCCCGAAGGCGTTCAGCCTGTACCCGGCCGCGGCAAGTATTATCCCGCGCCTGCAGTATTCCCTGCCGTCGAACTCGGGCGACGAGATCGTGCCGTTTTCGAACGATCCGCCGAAAACGAAAAGGATGACCGGGAGTTTTTCCTTTTTTCCTGCCGCGCCGTCAGGCGTCCATATTTTAAGATAAAGGCAGTCCTCGCTGTATCCTGTTTCAGGCTGATCTTTTATCGAGTCCGCAAAAAACCTGTCGGGACCCTCGGGCTCGTAAAACGCGGCTTTTTGAACGCAGGCAGGCGCTTCTTTCGTCCCGTCGAAGACGCCGTCCCATTTTTCCACAGGCTCGGGATCTTCCCAGCGCCCCGCAGAAGCGTATCTCACGCCCCTCACGATATCCATGCCGTCCTTTTTTTCACCCCTCAGCCGGCCGCAGGGTGTTTCAAAAAATACATCCATCTCCATGCCCTTTCTTCAGCACCGCTGTTCGCAGCATGCTCTCTTTGTGTATAATATCAGTATATCAGAGAAAAAAGAGATACAGAGGTCGTTACATGAGAAAAAATGAAAAAGTGAAAACATTCAGACCGCACAGGAAGATAGCGTTCGAAAAGCCGGGGAACCAGCTTTATCCGGCGCCTGCAGTCCTCGTGAGCTGCAGGGACCCGAAGACGGGGGAGGCGGATGTGCTCACGGTCGCGTGGACGGGCAACATCTGCTCCGATCCGCCGATGCTTTCGATATCGGTTCG
>JBJETC010000277.1:0-1523 GCA_051883115.1 Anaerovoracaceae bacterium | reverse complement strand
AGATGCCAGGCGACATCGTTCCCTGAAGGCTTCAAGCCGTGCCTTAATTACCATATAAGGGACTGTAGGGGGATATGCCTTGGAAATGTAGATAAAACGAAGTACAGGGAATCGATCGACAGGATCATCCAGTTCCTTTCGGGCAAGGACAAGCCGATAATAGAATATCTCACGGACAAAATGAACGAGGCGTCGGAAGCGCTCGAATTCGAGGAGGCCGCGAAATACCGCGATTACATCGCTTCGCTCAGGTCGCTCGAGGAGACGCAGCGTGTCACGATGGTCAGCGGGAGCGACTTCGATATCGTACTTCCTGTCAGGACAGACAACCGCGATTTCGTCGTCGTTTTTCCTGTCAGGAAAGGCCGCCTGAGCGGCCGCGAGACATTCCCGATCCAGTCCGAGGAAAAAGACAGCAGCGCGAGCATAGTATCGGAATTCATAAAGCAGTATTACAGCACGATCGCCAACGTACCTCACGAGATAGCAGTCTCTGAGGAGCCTGATGACAGGGAGATGCTCGAGAAGTTCCTCAGCGCTGAGCACAAGGTGAGCATCGTCGTCCCGCAGAGAGGGGAAAAGCGTGCTCTCATGATGCTCGCCATGCACGACACCGCCGAGATGACGAAATCTCTCGGCGAACGCGCGGAAAGCAGAAAGGAACGAGAGAAGGCCGTCTATGACGAGATGACGGAGGTCGTCGCCAGGGCTAGGGGCACTGATGCAGCTGGCGTTACGGCTTCCATGGGCAGCCGTCCCTTCAGGGTCGAGTCGTACGATATCTCGAACACGAACGGTGTCGATTCAGTCGGCGCGATGGTCGTGTTCAGCGGACTCGAGCGCGTCAGGAAGGATTACAGGCGCTTCAGGATAAAGACGATAGAAGGCCCGAACGATTACGGCAGCCTGCAGGAAGTACTTTACAGGAGGTACAAACGGGCACTCGAGGGAGACCCGGCATTCGCAGTCTTCCCGGACATCATACTCATGGACGGAGGAATCGGCCAGGTCAGCGCGGCGAGAAAAGTACTCGACGCTCTCGGAGCCGACGTCCCGGTCGCCGGCATGGCGAAGGATGACAAGCACAGGACGCGCGCCCTCGTGTTTGCCGACGGCAGCGAGATAGACCTGCGTGACAGGCCGGTGCTCTTCAGGTACTGCGGGACTATCCAGGAGGAAGTCCACAGGTTCGCGATCGAGTACCATCACAAGCTGCACGGGAAATCGTCCATCCATTCTGTGCTCGATGAAATAGATGGCATAGGCCCGAAGCGCAGGAACGCACTGCTTGAGAACTTCAAGACGGTCGATGCCGTGAAGCAGGCATCTGTGGAGCAGCTCGCAGCTGCGCCGGGGATGAACGAAAATGCCGCGGAGAGCGTTTATAACTATTTTCACAGAGAAAAATGATATTTTACAGGTGCTTCGTTAATGTTTCGGAGCGCCTGTTTTTTTCGCCTAAATACGCGCCGGTCATTGATAAAAGGCGCCAGAAATGGTAATATTACAGCATCGGAGGCGGC
>JBJETC010000276.1:0-8291 GCA_051883115.1 Anaerovoracaceae bacterium | reverse complement strand
CGACAGCTCTTGCCGCGATGTGGAACACTGCAGGCTGATGCTCAGCAGCGATCTTGTACATGTTGGGGATCATGAGCAGCAGACCCTGTGAAGCAGTGAATGTCGAAGTGTAGGCACCTGCCATTGCTGATCCGTGAACAGCTCCCGCAGCTCCTCCTTCAGACTCCATCTCGATGATCTTTACAGGCTCACCGAAGATATTCTTCCTGCCCTCGGATACCCACTGGTCCATGCTCTCAGCCATCGGCGAAGACGGCGTTATAGGGTAAATAGCCGAAACCTCAGAGAAAGCGTACGCAACATGAGCCGCAGCCGTGTTGCCGTCCATGGTCTTCAGTTTCCTGCCGTCAGGCTTTTTAAGATCACTCATAAACCTCTTATCCTCCTTTGTTTTATGCAGTTAAGTTTTATCTGCAAATATATGGAATTACATAATAAAACCAGCGTTAAATCTTCATTTCCACCCTGATTTTCCATTCATTATTTTACTATCCAATGTGTTTCAAGTCAACAAAGCGGGGGTATACATGCCTGTTTTCAATGTATCAAAAAAACGCCTCCGAAATAAGTCGGAAAAGCGTTTTCAAAAACAATTTGCATAAATGAATATCATGTTATTTTATCAGCAGGCCGCCCATCATCACGAGGTGCTGAGGCCTGCTTGCCCACTCGATATCGATGCCGAAGTAATCCTTCGCTGTCTTCGTGAGGTCAGCCCCCATCGACACCATCGAATACCTCATGAATTTCGGGAACCTGCACGGCTGGCCGATCCTCCTGGCGCAGTTTCCCTCTCCGCAGTAATCGCAAGGCCCCGGGATCATGGCATAACTCCCCGGCGTCTCAGCCTCCAGGTCGTACAGCCTGCTCGAAATCTCCTTCTGGTTCCCGCGGAACATCTTGTAGATCCTGTCGTCAGGGTCGTCCGGCTCGACGTCCATCCTCAGCAGGCAGATATGGATCCTGCTGTATTTTTTCCAGAACGCGTCGACATCGAAATCGTGGTACGGACATGACCACGTCATGCAGTACGCCGGGCACTGCCTGCAGAGGTCCAGGAACTTTTTGACATCTACATATCCGTTGTAATACTCGTCCATAGGGACTTCTTTTTCAAGCATCGTAAGTTTCATACACTCACCCCGCGCGGCCGTCATCCGCGCATCAGTTATGCTCTTCAGGCGCCTCGGTTATGATCTCCCGGGCGCTTATCTGATATACATCTCGTCCTTTCAGTATAACCTCTTCGGCCGACAAATTCCAGTCCGCGACCTGGCCTTTCAGCTTTTTTTCATCGCCGTTCTCCAGCCTCGACCCGTACACGCTTTCCATCGAATCCTGGAACGCTTCGAGCGATGCCGGCACGCTGCCGAACATATCGTTCATGATGTGCTGCATCCTTTTGTTGATAAAAAATATATCGCCGTTTTTCCTGGCCAGCATTATGCCGATCCCGACACGCTTCATCGCGACTCTCACGGAAAACGCCGTCGTCCCGGTGTCTATCGAAGACTGTATGCTTATATACTCCCTGACCTCGCATACGATCCACATCGCGAACATTATGAAGAGCACCTGCGCGAGCAGACGCCCCCAGACCCTTTCGAGGACAGGCAGTGAGAATGAGGCGAGCACCATTTTGTACCACATGATCTCTATCTCATCTTCCACCTTGCAGAGCGAAAGGATCACGAGCATCGCGAAGAAAAGGACATACCTCGTATACGGGAAATCTGTCTGAATGTAGATGCCGCTTGACGTCGAAGCGATTATCCTCATTATCGAATATGACATGAGTATGAGGAAAACGAGCTGCACCGCCGAGACGACATCGTACATGATACGGCTTATCCCGCGGCGTCCTGTGTGCCAGTTGAGAAAAACTATGCCGGCCTGCCCCGCCGTGCAGACGAGTGCTGTGGCGGCGAGCACGAGGAGCAGTGTGTATGGCGCTCTGTAAAGCTGTATCATTTTCCCGCTCCTTTCGTTACTTCCGCCGGCTCTACGGGACCGCGGGCGTCTTTTCCGTCCGCGTCTCCGGTGCCGTCCCCGCTTGTTTCTTCGTCTTCCTTTTTCTCAGGCGAAACGTTCCCGATGTAATCTATCACGGCCCCTCCAGGTATCCTCGCCGAGTAATATACGTCTCCCGACGACGTCACGAGAGGCCGCGTCATGTCGTGCAGCAGGATGTCTATGTCGAGCCCGCTCAGCTTCCCGCTGACCTCCCTGCGGAACTCATCGTCCTTTTTATCGGCCTTTATGATGTTCTCGGCCGTGTCTTTCACTTTTTCCTTAGCGCCGTGCAGGCTCCGCTCGTACTCCGTGCCGGTCCCTTCTATGAACTCCCTCATGGCTGCCGTCGCGTACTTTACTTCGCCCTGATTGTCCACGATGAGCATCCTGTTATCGGTATCGGCCCTGAAGATATTCTCATACACGCTGTCGAGCGTCATTATCCCCGAGCGCATCGCGCACTCGAGCATCATCAGTGCGAGCAGGCAGATCCCCGTAGTGTCGTCTTCCATGAACGCCGAGGCTTTGCCGGTGACAGAAACTACGATGTATATGCCGATGAGCGCTATGATGGCGGCCGGGCCCCAGACCTTAGACCTGCTGCCGTAGGAGATCTCTTTCTTTATGAGCAGCGCGTTCGCTATGATCATGACTGATATGTTGAAAAATATCGTGACAAAATACAGAGCGCCGTAGTCGCCCTCTGATATGTACCTGCCGTATGACCTCGCGTTCCCGAAGAACAGATGATGCCGGCTGTTCGTTATGACGAGCGCGCACAGCACGAAGGCTGCGGCCCCGAGTATCCTCTGCCACCTGTTCCTTTTGACAACGGGGTCCTGATATTTATCTATGACTATCGACAGCCTCAGCATCTCCTGCGAGACGAGCGTGACGAATATGACGTAAACGAACTGGAAATACTTGAGTACGCCGCTGTCAGGGAGGACAAAGCTGAACGACCTGAATATGAGCCATCCGACGCACAGGAAGCCCATCCGCTTAATAACGTCGTTCACGACGAGGCTGCTGCACTTGAACGCGAGAGCCATCATCCAGAATATCATGACGAGGATCATCATGATCGTGACTATGAGCGCCGCCCTGTGATCGACGTATGCCGGGAAATCAAGGCCTGCTATGTCCCTGAGGTAAAAGCTCTTGTAATTTTCTGTGTACTTGTTGAGGACATCGTAATCCTGCCTGCCTTCGAGCCATTTTATAGTGCTCTGAGCCGGGTAATACGCCGCACTGCCGCTCCCTTTCAGAGGCCTGTATCCCGCGGTCCTCAGAGCGCTCCGGCTCATTACAGCGAGCTTCTCCGCCTTTGACCTCGCGTTCTTTTTCGTGATCTTATGATCGGAGACAGTTCCCCTTACGAACGAAAGCGTCCCTTCTGACGGGTAGATGATCTCTATGTCATCGTTCGTCTTCATTTTTTCAGCCGCTTCGTGATCGAAACAGATAGCGACGGAAGCCGTGTAATCGAGCTTCGGCGCGCCGGACGAGACGCGGAGCTTCCCTTTTGACGCAAGCTTCTTTAAGAGCTTTTCGGCTTCTTCAGGGTGATACCCCGATTTCCTCCCGCTAAGGCCGTATGCCATGGAAGCGAGCAGGTACGACGCTTCCGGCTGATCCTGCGTTATCCCGATGTTCTCGGTGCAGTCAAGGAGATCGGACCACGAAGTGATGCTGCCTTTACAGTATTTTCTGTTCACGGCTATGACGGCGTCTGTCCGGTATTTCGGGTACCAGTGCTTCACCACGAGCGATTTTTTCGCGACGGGGATCCATGTCTCCCATCCCTCGATCTCGCCTTTTTTCAGCAGCTCCCTGTTGTCGCGGGAAAAAGGCACTGTCCTCACGTATCCGACTGATGTGTCGCTGTTGACGAAATCGCTGAAAAACGGCTTTCCGTCCTCAGTCTCAGCCGACGCGAAGCACACCGACGCCATGACGATGACAAAAGATAATAATAAGATTTTTTCGACAAATTTTCTTGCTGTCGGAAACATACTAAAAAACCACCATTTGAAATATTTCTACTAAAATTATACCGTCCGTCCCTCATCTTTCAAGGCCTGCCGCCGGGATAGCGCCTAACAGAATGAAAAGGACCGCTTCACGCGGTCCTTTGAATTACCATTTATTCAGTTCTCGTTTCAGAACGCCCCGGGGCTCTTCACTCCCCGCCTGACGCCCTTCCGGGACTTTTCTAAATAACCAGTGAAGGTGGATTGTACACCCTTGCTTTCAGCTCGTTGTCGAGCATATAGAGTCCTTTCGAATCCGAACCGAACATCTCGAACTTTTTGATAAGATCTTCGGCGTTTTTCTCTTCTTCACCCTGTTCTTTAATGAACCAGTCAAGGAACTGCATCGTACGGAAATCGTCTGCATCCTTAGCTGCCGAATAGATTTTGTTTATAAGCGATGTCACGTATCTTTCGTGTTCAAGTCCGAATTTGAGAGGATCTTCTATGTTATTGTAAGTCTTATCAGGCTTCTCGATCTCAGTAAGCGTGATATGCTCGCCGTTGTTCAGCATATACTGATCAAACAGGAGGGCATGATCTCTTTCTTCCTGATACTGCACCTTATACCAGTTTCCAAAACCTTCAAGTCCCTGTTCGTAGTAATAATTTGAAAAATCCATGTATAAGTAAGCTGAGTACAGTTCTTTGTTGATCTGTACATTGACCAGCTCTGATATCTCTGGCTCTAACATCTCATTTAACCTCCCTTTCGTCAGTATTGAACGGATTCCTCCGTCCTTTAACTGTATTATATCACGTCCCGAAAAAAATGCACTTATATATCGAATTTTTTCACAATAAAATTGTTTTTTTGACACATACGGGAAAATTCAGATTATTCAGTCAATATTTGACAGTAAAAAAGGGCTGCGCGGAGCAGCCCGTATCTGTCATCGCTGGCACATGAAAGTGATCACGCCGTCTTTCCAGCTCACATCTATTTTCCCGTTGTATTTTTCCACGAGGTTCTCTGCTATCGAAAGGCCTATGCCGAAGCCTCCTTTTTCCGTGTTGTGCGACTTGTCTTCTCTGTAGAACCTGTCAAAGAACCTGCTGTAATCGACGTTCTCGCCTTCCGCGTAATCGTTCGATACCCAGAGTCTCGTCTGCCTGCCTTTTCTCGAGAGGCCTACCTTCACGGTGCCGCCGTCGTCGCAGTATTTGATGGCGTTATCTATGAGGAGCGAAGCGAGCTGGCGGATGTCTTCCTCAGCTGCTTTCGTGTGTATGCCGCTGTCGATCTCCTCCGCGAACTTCTTACCGTCCTGCTCGGCCACCGGCCTGAACGTCGAAGCCGTGTCGCTTACGACTTTCGACACGTCTATGTCTTTTATCTCGGCGTCGGCATTCTGCTCGCCTGACCTTGTGACCATGACAAGGTTCTTGATGAGGCTCTGGAGCCTTGCGACCTGTTTCATCGTCGATCTCGTCCACTCGCTCTCTCCGCTCGTCGCCTCTATGATCTCGGTGTTCGCGCTTATCACTGCGAGAGGCGTCTTGAGCTCGTGGCTGGCGTTCGTGATGAACTGCTTCTGGAGCTCGGCGTTCTTTATCTCAGGCTGGATCACACGGCCCGCGAGGAGTCGCATGACGATGTACGTGATCACCATGCCGATAAGGAGTATGACCATAGCTGATGTCAGGAGGTTCCTGCTGTTCGAGACCTGTGTCGTGCAGTCCATGATGACAACGATCGTCGAGCCGTCGCTCCTTGTCTTGTAAGTATAGTAATAGCTCCCGAACCTGCCGAAATCCGAGCGCCTGCTCTTCAGTGTCCTGGCGTATTTCACGGCGTCATCCTCGTTTACGGACGAGATGTGCCTGAGCTTTACGTCTTTCGCCGAGCCGTCCTTGTTTAACGTTACGGCAAAATACCTGACGGTGTGAACGAACTCCGGGGAGCTGTAATAGTGCGATGTGCCGAATATGCTCTGCAGGTCCTGCACTACGCCCGAATCGTCTTTGGACGCGTTCCTCAGTCCCTGGCTCGTGCTCTTGCTGCTCCCGCCCATGCTCTCAGGGAGATCGCCGTCATTTTCCACGATGGAGTCGAGGACTTCTTTTACCTCTGACGATGTCATCATCGTGTTCGCGATATATATGAAGCTGCCGACGACTACCATAGCTATCATGAATGACAGCGTCGCGAGCATTATGAATCTCTTCTTGAGTTTTTTTATCGCCTGTTCACTCATGATACCGGCCTCCTTTTCCCCTGATCTTTTTTAGTGACCTCTTATCTTATAACCGCCCGGCAGCGTCGGGAGCCGGACAGCAGCGCCGCTCCAGCTTTGTATCTACCTGACTGCGGCCTTCTCAACGATGCGGAACGGTCCGCCTTTTTCCCCTTTTATCGAAACGTCCGCGTTTATATACTCCAGCTTGTCCTTGAGATATTTTACGTACAGCCAGACCGTGTCCCTGATGTCGCCTTCATCCTCCGGCCTGTCATCAGCGTCGGCCCATATGTGCTCTATGAGGTACGAAGACTCGAGGGCCTTGTCAGAGTTCATGATGAGCGTCTGCAGGAGGTCCATCTCTCTGACGGAAAGGCGCACAGCGTTTTCAGCCTTGAGTTCCTGCGAGTCAGTGTTCAGGCTGATGTTGCCGTATGTCAGCTGTTTCTCGGAATATCCGGTGTTCCTCCTCGTTAAGGCGTTCACCCTGGCGATGAGCTCCTTCATGGCAAAAGGCTTTGTCAGATAATCGTCTGCTCCCGAATCGAGTCCCTCGACCCTGTCCTCGACTTCAGATTTGGCCGTGAGCATGAGCACGGGGGTGTTGACGTTCCTGCTCCTCAGTTCTTTCAATACATCCAGGCCGTTTTTCTTCGGCATCATGATGTCGAGGATCATGGCGTCGTACCCGTTCTCGCCGGCCATCCCGAGGGCCTGCTCGCCGTCGTACGCCGAGTCCACTTCGTAGTCCTGCATCTTCAGCATCGTTGCTATGGCGTGATTGAGATCTTTCGTATCTTCTGCTAAAAGGATCTTCATTGAAATTCTCCGTTCCTGTGTGATCATGTCTTATTTACTTTCGTAAATCATGTCCCTGAGCGTCTGCATCGACATGTCCGTCGCTGCGAGCTCGTCGGCGCAGCGCTTGAGCTCCTGTTCTATGAGCTCTTTGTTGCCGCCTATGTTCTTTTTATATTTTATATTGTGCTCGAGGGCCGCCCACGTGTCCATCGATATCGTCCTGATCTGGACTTCGGCGTAATAGCCTCTCACCTTGAGGATCATGTGGTAGCTCCTGTAGCCATTCGGTTTCGCGTGTTTTATATAATCTTTTTCCTCGACTACCTCGCATTCGTCCATGCCGGCGAGATGGTCGCGCACTTTATATACGTCGCTCACGAAGGCGCATACGACTCTCAGGCCTATTGCGTCGTGTATGTCTTCGAGCGCTGATTTCTCTGTCTGCGGCAGGCCTTTGCGGTCGCACTTTTCTCTCATGCTTTCCTCGGACTTTATCCTCGAAAGGCAGTGCTCCACCGGGTCCGACCCGTATTTCTCCGTGAGCTCCTTCCTGAGTCCGTCTATCTCGCCTGAAATGAGCTGCATGACGGCTTCCATCTCAGGCCTTTTATCTCCATAAATGCTGTCCAAAACATTCACCTCATCAATACTGCATTGATTTTATTATATACTAATCTATATTTTTATTTTGTTCAAAAAGAGAATATACAGAGGAAAAATGGTGTTTTCCTGAAAAAATGGCACTGAAAAAGCCCTGCCCGGGTTTCCGCCAGGCAGAGCTTTGATCTTAAAATATGCGGTTCATACGGCTCGCTAGATCATGACCTCTTTTTTCTGAATACTAAGATGAGCAAAGCCGCGGCCGCTGCTGCGGCGGCGATCCATATCGCGAGGTCCGGGCTGTCGCCTGTCCTTACGCCGTCTCTATACGCCGCGTACGAACCAGGCGCGCCGCCGTTCCTGCTGCCGTCCGGCCCGTAAGGGTCCCTTCCGCTGTTGTAATTGTTTTTCTTGTCAGTGTGTTTGATATGCTTATCCTGATCTGTAGGATCTGTCTTGTCGGTGTTCTTTCCGTTATCCTTTCCGCCGCTGTTATCTCCCGTCGATTCCTTCTTATGCGTATTCGTGATGGATCCGATGTTTCCTTCCGTGCCGGAAAGAGCAGGGTCCGGGCCGCTTATCACTTTTCCGTCTCTGTCATGGTAAACGACCTTATAGTACGATGTCTCATTTACCTGGCGCAGGTAGTAAACGACAGGTGTGA
>JBJETC010000275.1:0-8296 GCA_051883115.1 Anaerovoracaceae bacterium | reverse complement strand
AGTATCTTTACCATAAGCCTGAACTCGATCCGGAAGAGCTTTATCAGATCATGATGAACTACAAGGAAATGGTAAAGCCTTTCGTCTGCAACACTTCAGCTTACCTGAACGACGCGATCGACGACGGGAAGACGATCCTGCTCGAAGGCCAGCTCGGATCGATGAAAGACCTCGACCACGGTATCTACCCGATGACGACATCGTCAAACACTACAGCGGGCTATGCCGCAGCAGGCGCAGGCATCCCGCCGTACGCCATCACAGACGTCATCGCCGTAACAAAGGCTTATTCATCATCTGTCGGAGCAGGCGCCTTCGTATCCGAGATATTCGGCGAAGAAGCTGACGAGCTCAGGAAGCGCGGCGGCGACGGCGGAGAATACGGCGCTACGACAGGAAGACCGAGAAGAGTCGGCTGGTACGACTGCGTCGCTTCGAGATACGGATGCCGTGTCCAGGGAGCTACGGAAGTCGCGCTCACAGTGCTCGACCCGCTCGGATATCTCGACGAGATCCCTGTATGCGTCGCTTACGACATCAACGGGAAAGAAGTCACAGACTTCCCTAACACAACATACCTCTACAAGGCAAAGCCTGTATATGAGAAGCTTCCTGGCTGGAAGTGCGACATCACAGGCATCAGGAAATGGGAAGACCTGCCTGAGAACTGCAGGAACTATGTAGACGAAATCGAAAGACGCATCGGATATCCTATCACGATGGTATCTAACGGACCTTCGAGAGAAGATCTCATCAAACGCGAACCGAAACTGTAGCAGCGGGGATCATTGATCCCATTAAGGAGCAGCATGTACAAAGACGCATTAAGGTCAGCCTGGGCGGAAATAAACCTCGATAACCTCGAGTATAATCTTAATAACATAAGGGAAAGAGTAGGCAGCGATAAGGAAATAATAGCCGTTGTAAAAGCGGATGCTTACGGATGCGGATGCATCAAGGTGGCAGAAGTGCTGAGAGATCTCGGCGTAAGGACCTTCGCTGTTTCCACCCTGAGCGAGGTGATAACGCTCAGAAAATCAGGCATCAGGGAGAACATAATCATCCTCGGACTCACGCCTGATCTGTATGCCGATAAAATAGCTGAATACGATGTCATCCCGGCCGTATGCTCGTACGACAACGCGAAGGCCATAAACGACGCGGCGGCTGAGCTCGGCCGCTCTGTCAGCGTCATGATCGCTGTCGATACAGGCATGGGCCGCATAGGCTACAGGTGGGACGAAGCTGAAGAAGCCGCTGAGGATATAAAGAGGATCGAGCAGCTCCCGAATATAAAGGTGAAATGCCTTTTCTCCCATTTCGCTACGGCCGACACGGCAGACAAGGAATACGAAAAGCTGCAGCACAGCAGGTTCGTCGACTTTTATAAAACTATAAGATCCCTTGGCATCGAGATCCCTATCAAGACGATCGCGAACAGCGCCGCCTGCATGGACATACCTGAGACCCATTACGACGCCGTGAGACCGGGCATCATCCTGTACGGTTTCTACCCGTCAGATGAGGTCAACAAGGCGAACCTCGACCTGAGGCCGTGCATGGAGATAAAAGCCGACATCGTCCACCTGAAGGAGATAAACAAAGGCGATACCGTAGGCTACGGCAGGAAGTTCACTGCTCAGAGGGACGGCACGAAGATCGCGACTGTGAACCTCGGCTACGCTGACGGCTATCCGAGGCCGTACTCGCTCGTCGGCAAAGTGCTTGTCGGCGGCCGTTACTGCAATATCGCGGGAAATATCTGCATGGACCAGTTCATGGTCGATGTGACAGATGTGCCGGATGTGAAGGTCGGCGACGAGGTCATCATCATGGGACGCGACGAAGCGGGGAACGAAGTCACCGCGGAGGATATCGCCGAGGCGACGGGAACGATAAACTACGAGATCATCTGCGCGTTCGGACAGAGGCTCCCGAGAGTCTATGTAAGGAACGCGTAGGGAAAAAACAGCAAAACGATAGAAGCAAAACGCGGAGCGGGCAGCAGGCCCGGCTCCGCGTTTCGTTTTATGCGCATCATGCGTGCTCCCCGACCTGCATGACTCGCACTCGTTATATTTATAATATCCACGCTATTCGTGCATCTCAAGACCTTTTGTTATGCGGTCCAGCTGGTTCTTCGGCCCGCGGACAGCTATGCCCACGAGGTCAAGATCCGCTGTGCGGTGCTGGAGGACTGCCGCGCGATTATCCTCGTCGTTGAATGTCGTAAAAAGCTCGTCTGTGTATATCGATACGGCCATGTCGCGCGCCGTAGCTTTCTGCATCACCTCAGAGAGCTTGTCCTTGTCAGCTGTGAGTATCATGATCGGTTGCTTTGACATCGGAAGGTAACTGACGCCGTCCGCGTCTTCGTACGGCTCTCCGGTGATGTTCTGTGTCCCCGCGATGCCGCTCATGAGAAATGCTGTGACGTTGAGCTCCTGCCATGGAAGAAGGCCCTTGCGGAGTATTACTTTTATCTTTGTGTCGAATGCCATTTCGATCCTCCTTGTTTTTCATATCGTTTTGTAATATTATAATGCAGGAAGTAAATGCAGAATAATTGAAATTATTATTCAGTATTCAAAATAATTGAATTATAGAAAGGGGCATCGTCTTTATGGACATAAAATACCTCAAGACAGTGAAGGAAATCACCGAGACGGGGAGTTT
Source organism: Anaerovoracaceae bacterium (assembly GCA_051883115.1). Taxonomy (GTDB): domain Bacteria; phylum Bacillota; class Clostridia; order Peptostreptococcales; family Anaerovoracaceae; genus Aminicella. The sequence goes on along the minus strand of JBJETC010000275.1, from coordinate 5,620 downwards.
CAGCAAGGCTGCCGAATCGCTCAGCTACGCACAGTCTACGATCACGTTTCAGGTCAGGCAGCTCGAGTCAGAGTTCGGCGTGCGCCTTTTCGAACGCGTCGGCGGCAGGATGGTGCTGACAGAAGCCGGCAGGGAACTCATGCCTTTTATCAGCAGGGTGCTCGAGAGCGTCGATGACCTCGAGGCTTTCCGCAGGCAGCGTGCGGGGAAAAAAGGGATCCTGACTGTTGCGGCACCGGAGTCGATAGTTACTTACAGGCTGCAGCCTGTACTTAAGAAATTCAGGGAAGCCGCGCCTGACGTGAGGCTCAGACTGAGGTGCATGAACTGCTACGCCATATTTGACCAGCTTTGCGGCGACGGAACAGACATAGCTATACATTACGACGTCGGGAAATACCCTGAGAACTTTGAAACGGGGAAACTCGGAAAATTCCAGCTCACGCTTGTCGGGTCGCCTGATCTCCCGCCGCACGCCAGGGATTTCGTGACAGAAAACCAGAAAAAGCACATGTGCCATATACAGAACGACCCTGACGCCCTGTCGCTAAAGATCTTCAGCGAATACCTGAGCAGTAAGGACATAGAGCTCGAACCGCCTGTCGAGGTCTGGAGCATAGAAGCGATAAAGAGGAGCGCCGCGAGCGGTCTCGGAGTGGCTTTCCTCCCGCGTTTCACGGTCGAGGAGGAACTCAGGGCAGGCACGCTCTCGGAGATCGAGACCGACCTGGCAGATCAGTCGATGACGGCAATGTACGCTTACAGGAACGACAGATGGGTAAGCAGTGAGATGAAGACGTTCATTCAGATACTGACTGAGGAGTTCCCGAAGGGCTGACCCCGGTCGATGCATAAAAAAACGCGGGAACCGGATCAGGTCCGTTTCCCGCAAAAGAAAAGAGAAAAAAATATGAACATATAGTTATTATCTGATCGCCTTACTTGCGAAGCAGCGCTCCGCATATCGTCATGTTCGTCATGATGCCGTCCTTAGGCCATGACATGTCGAGTCCGAACAGCTCTTCTACCGTCTTCGTGACATCGCCGCCTATAGACTCGAGCGAGTGGCGCATCCACTTCGGATGGCGGCACGGCTTGCCGATGGCCCTCGCGCAGTTGTTGATCCCGCAGAGGTCGCACGTTCCTATGAGGAGCGACGTGCTGCCCGGGTTTTCCGCTTCCATGGCGTAAAGCTCCTCGGCGAGCATCCTGCGAAGCTTGTAGAACACAGCCTGAAGGTCGCTCACATCGTCTTTTTCCTCGAACTCATCTCTGTGGCAGACGATGACCATAGTCTCGTACTGAGCCCAGAAGTCGAGAGGGTCGAAGTCAAAAGGCGCGCATGCCCAGTTTTTCCCGTAGACAGGGCAGTGCTTGCATGCCTCAAGGAATCTCGGCACATCGACGTAATTCGCTACGTATTCTTTTACAGGCATGACCGCCTGATATTCCGTATCTTTCATCTTACGGCCTCCGTTTTACACATACGGATATTCTATACCTTTCGGCCGGCTTTGTAAATCGCATCACTGAGTGAGCTTCGACGTGTCGAGAGCCTCGAAACGGCTGAGATAAGCCGCGAGCACGGCGGCGATCTTCGAGCAGCCGCCTTTTTCACTGCACTCGATATTTATCGGGATGATAGGGTCGTGAAGCGATTTCCTGATGAGGAACCATCCGTTCACAGCGCCGCGGAAGTTGACGCGCACGCCTTCGTAGTTAGGCTCGACGACGGAGAAGTGGATGTTGCCCGGATCGAATGCTGTGCCGTTTATAGACGCGTCGCATGAGCCTGACTGTATCTCCGCCGATATGTCATCTATGTCGCCGTCGCAGTAGCTGACGTCCGTCTCCTCGTCCCTTCCGGATGCCCATTCCTTCACGCCGTCGAGTATCTCGGCGCCTGCGCTCTGAAAATCGTCAGCGTGGATAGGGAGCCTGTATTCGCGGGCTTCGGCCGGGTCCTTAAGGCCTGTCGTGACGGAGGAGATGGCTTTGCCCTCGGCCTTCAGGAGCGCCGTCTTTATGACGATCCTTACAGCGAGGAAAGCGCCGTCGTCGAGGAAATAGTTGTCCTTATACGCCGCATGGCCTGATGTTTCTATCGCGAGCATGCAGTCGGTGCCGGAATCGTTCAGCTCTATGGCCTTGTTGATGACGTTCCTGTAGCCGCGTTTGTATCTGAAGTGCCTGAGCTCGAGATCGTTTTCGAGGAAAATGTGGAGCTGGTCGCTTGTAATGCTGTCTGTGACAACTGTCGTGCCCGGGTGATCAGGTGCGATCAGGGCTGCGGCCATTGCTACGATACCGTTCCTCGAGATCTCTCTGCCGTTCTCGTCTACGGCTGAGCTCCTGTCTACATCCGTGTCGAATATGAGGCCGAGGTCGCATCCTCCGGTGAGGACTGCGTCGCGTATGCTTGCCATTGCCTCCTCGTTCTCAGGGTTCGGGATGTGGTTAGGGAAGCTGCCGTCAGGATCGAGGAAGCGGCTCGCGGAAATATCAGCGCCGAGAGGCGCGAGCACGTCGCGCGCGAAGAAACCGCCTGATCCGTTTCCGGCGTCGACTGCGATCATGAGGCCTTCGAGAGGTTTTTCATTTCCTAGTGATCTCGTGCCGTCAGTTATGAGTTTCCTCAGATGAGCGGAATATATGTCCATGAGAGATGCTCCCCCTGCAGCGCCTTCGTTACGCGCGTCAGGAGCTTCCCCGCCGCTTTCGCATGTCCCCGGACATTTCGTTTCCTCGTGTATCTCGCCCGAATCGAGAGCAGCCGCCGTCTTCAGGATCTCCGTTATGTCTTCCTTGTTAACGCCGCCTTCTTTCGTGAAGAACTTGAGTCCGTTCCTGTTGAAAGGCAGGTGGCTCGCCGTGACCATGACGGCTCCGTCTGCATCGAATTCAGGGAATACTGTTGACATGAACATGGCAGGAGTCGTTGCGAGCCCGCAGTCGGTGACAGCGGTCCCTGCGTGCGCGGCCCCGGCAGAGAATGCCCTTGCGAGCGCTTCGCCTGATTTTCTCGGGTCCCTGCCGATCGTCACGGAAAGGTCCTCGGGAGCCTTGCCCGTCCTGTCCGCCAGGAACCTCACGAATGCCCTCGCTATGAGTGATACCGTATCCATGTCGAGATCGACTTCTTCGCCCGGAACTCCCGGCAGAGCGACGCCCCTTATATCGCTGCCGTTCTGAAGAGCGGTAATGTCAGTCATGTTTTTTTCCATATCGTCACACTTTCCCGGATGTCCCGCGCCGGGACCCGTTATCTTCATCGCCTGGTTTCTTTCATTATACACCGTCAGACTTTTTATGAGAAAAAAGAAAAAAGACACGCGCTGTGGTATAATTCAAGGCAAAGGAGTAAAAATGGCGGAACATAACAAGAAGCAGAAGAAAAAGAGCAGTCTCGTCCTGGATGTGATAATCGTCATACTGCTGGCGGTCATGGCATTCAGCGGATGGAAGGTCCTTCAGATAGAGATGCGCTACCGCGAGGGGACAAAAGCCTACAACGAAGTGGCGGAAGAGGCGGAAGTAAAGGAAAAGCCTGAGGACACCGGCCTCGACATCAACTGGACCAGGCTGACGAAAAAATATGATAACATCGCGGGATGGCTTTACTGCAAGAACACAGTCATCAACTACCCAGTGGCGAAATACAAGGATAACAGTTTTTACCTGCATCACCTGCTGAACGGGAATTACAACGTGAAGGGCACGCTTTTCATCGACTGCCGCCAGCAGCGCCCGATGAAGGATTTCCTGACTGTGATCTACGGCCATCACATGTTCGACGGCTCGATGTTCGGCAAGCTCGTGAAATACAGGGACGAGAGCTATTACAAAAAGCATCCTGTCATGATATATTCCACGCCTGAGCATAATTACAAGCTGAGGATATTCGGCGGGTGCACCATTCCTGCGGCGAGCAAGAGGTATAAATTCGATTTCAGGAATTCCGCCGAGAAGACGGAATATCTGGAGTGGATACAGAAAAACACGGAGCTGACGACGAATGTGGATGTCACGTCTAAGGACCGCATCGTCATGCTGAGCACGTGCACGTATGAATACGACAACGCGAGATGGGTCGTTTTCGCGAAAGCGGAGCAGATAGACTGAGACAGATAAACAGATAAAATAAAAACTCTGCCATCACTGATCAGGCAGAGTTTTCATTATTTCGAGCGTGTCGCTGAGGAGCTTGTCGAGATCCCATCCTAGCATCTCAGCTCCCTGTTCTATGACATCGCGGCTGCATCCGGCCGCGAAATTTTTTGACTTGAATTTCTTCTTCAGGGACTTTAAGTTCATGTCCCTGCAGCTCTTTGACGGCCTTATGGCAGCACATGCGCCTATGAGACCTGTAAGCTCATCGCAGGCGAAAAGGACTTTTTCCATCTCGTGCTCAGGCTTGACGTCGCTGCACAGCCCGTAGCCGTGCGAGCATACGGCGTGGATGAGCCTGTCGTCTGCACCGCCTTCTCTCAGGAGTTCAGGCGCCTTCCTGCAGTGCTGTTCCGGCCACATCTCAAAATCTATGTCGTGCAGGATCCCGACGTTTTCCCAGAAATCGGCTTCATCGCCGTATCCGAGCTTTTCCGCGAAACCGCGCATCGTTCCGCCTACGGTCTCGCCGTGGTGGATGTGGAACGGATCCTTGTTGTATTTTTTCAGAAGTTCAAGTGCTTCATCCCTTGTCATTTTTATTCCCCCTCTGATCGTCAGGTTTTTTCCAGAGTGTCCTTATAACAGCATTCACGGTCCTGTCACACGAGACGATATTGCTGTGCTTCCCGTCGCCGCCGGTGATCCTCTTCTCGCGGTAACTCGCGCTGAAAGGTTCGACCAGATAGCTGAGCGACCTCGCGCTCATCACGCTCGTCACGCCGTCCGACGAAGCCTTGCTGTTTTTTCTGCCGTAAATGTTCAGGACATCGATCTTATACGCAGGCTTTTTATCCCTCAGGCTCAGCAGCTCGTAGTAAGTGCTGTCAGTGAAGGCAGGGCGGCCGTTTGGCTCGAACCTGTTGTACCTGGCCGACTTCGGATCATCGGCCAGCCTGTCGTAATCGCCGGCTATGCTGATGAACGTCCTGAGATGCGGGAGATCCTTTCTCCTGCCGTAGTCGAGCAGATAGTACGTCGTCGTCACAGCGCCCTCGTCGTAACCGACAGCGTTGAAATCCTTATATCCGTAAGTCCTGCCGAGGTACGAGACGAGAGACTTGAGGTAGTATGCGCGCCTGTGCCAGTCTTTCTGGCTGCTGTCTTCGAAGCGGACGATGATGACCGGGTTGCGGAGCGTGCGCTTCATCGTGCTGCTGAGGTCCACGGTCCCGTCCTTCTCTACGACTGCTGTCTTGACTGTGTTCGTAACGTCCTCGCTTTTCATACGGCGGGTCATGCTGCTGAATTTTTTCCCGGAACCGCCCCTTTGAGGTATGAGCAGCGTCGGTGTCCTTGTGCCGCGGAATCTGCTCTCCTTGACTTCATCGCTGTGCTGCGCTGACAGATATGTGAAAACGAAGATCGCGCAGATCACTATGAAGAGCATTACCACCGCAGCCCTGCTGTATCCTCCGTTTTCCCTTTCACTCATCTGACTTCGCACCTTTCA
>JBJETC010000274.1:0-8314 GCA_051883115.1 Anaerovoracaceae bacterium | reverse complement strand
CGCGAGCATCTTTACATTCGCCTTGCAAATCGGCGTCTCGATTTCAACGTCCTTCAGCGGAAGATCCCTCGTAGCCTCGAAGCCCATGAGCACTGCGACTTCCTTTGCGAGTTCCCTGAACTCCTTCGTCGTCGTGTCCTTGCATCTCATGAGAGATACCTTGTGCTGAATAAGAGGATGATCGAATACAAAAATTTTACCCATTTCAGACCTGCTTTCTTTAATATTATGGAAAACGTTTTTTATATTTTTACTGAAAAAATGATCACATCTCGTTCAGCATGTCGACTCTCGGCTGATGATGTCCGCCGAGGAATTTTTCGTCGAGCCATGCGTCTGTCATCCTGATCGCCGTATCAGGATCCGTGATCCTGCCGCCCATGGCGAGGATGTTGGCGTTGTTATGCTGCTTTGCCTTCACTGCCATGTCTACAGAAGTCACGTTAGCGCATCTCACGCCGCGGACCTTGTTCGCAGCCATCGAGATGCCTATGCCGGTACCGCAGAAAACCATGCCGAGGTCGCCTTTTCCTGCCATGAGCGCTTCGCCGCACTTTTTACCGTAAACAGGGTAATCTACAGGATCTTCGGAATAGCATCCGAGATCCTCGACCTCGATGCCTCTCTCCTTAAGATGCTCAACGACCTTGAGCTTGAGCTCGTAACCCGCGTGATCACTTGCAACTAAGATTTTCATACTGGTACCACCTTTCCTTGCGGCATTGCCGCCTGATAAAACAAAACCGGGAACTTTCCGGGCGTGCCGCCCGTATCATCAAAATATCCTGTTATAACGCATATGTAAAATTATATCAAAATGTCTCTCGTAAAACTTTCCCTGCCGGAATCATCCTGCCGGGCCCTCAAGTCCCGTCTTCACCGGCCGGACCGCCATCTTCAGACTTTCCTGATATTGAATCCCGCGGATTTCAGCATCCTGTTCATGACCGAGAAACCCACGCCTTCCTCCGGGAGCGCGGCTGCGAGGATTATATCGGCGTCCTCGCTGTCAGCCTCTCTGAGCTGCGCGAATATCTCGTGAGCCGCCTCTTTCTCTTCTCCCGCCTTGAAGACGATCTCTACTACTTTCTGGCCGAGCTGTTCTCTCTCGTTCCGCTCCGTGTCCATCGCGGCGCGTACATTGTCGGGCTCGCCTTCGTATATGATCATAGGCGCCTTAGGCGCGTAATGCCTGTATTTCATCCCCGGAGCCTTCGGCTTCAGGTCCTTCGCGGCGTCCTTGTCAGGTTTTTTGTTGAGAGCAGGGTCCATAAGGACATTTTTACCGAGAGCATGCTCGACATCTTCCTGCGTTATCATGCCGGGTCTGAGGATCATCGGCACGTCGCCTGTCATGTCTATGACCGTGGACTCTATGCCGAACTTGCACTTCCCGCCGTCTATGACAGCGTCGATCTTCCCGCCAAGGTCATCGATCACGTGCTGCGCCGTCGTAGGGCTCGGTTTTCCCGAGAGGTTCGCGCTCGGCGCCGCGATCGCGCATCCCGACATCTTTATGAGCTTTCTCGCTGTCTCGTTCGACGGCATCCTGATGCCGACCGTGTCGAGGCCGCCCGTCGTGACGTCAGGTATCGAATCGACACGCTGGACTATCATCGTCATAGGTCCCGGCCAGAAAACGTCCATGAGCTTCTCCATGTCTTTTGTCACAAAGAGGGCGTAGTCAGCGAACATTTCCTTGTCGCATATATGCACGATGCTCGGGTTGTCTGCCGGTCTTCCTTTTACCTTATATACCATGCGCACCGCGTCAGGGTTCAGGGCGTCAGCGCCGAGGCCGTAAACAGTCTCTGTCGGGAATGCCACGAGCCCGCCGCTCGCGATGATATCCGCCGCGATCTTTATATCTTCATCCTTTTCCGTCAGAAGCTTCGTCTCCATCAGCGATCAGACCTCCTGCATCTTTTTGGCCTGGTCGTGCTCGTTGAGCGCGTCGATGATCTCGTCGATATCGCCGTCCATGACAGCGTCGAGCTTGTAGAGCGTGAGGCCTATCCTGTGGTCTGTGACTCTTCCCTGAGGGAAGTTGTAAGTCCTGATCCTCTCGCTCCTGTCGCCTGATCCGACCTGCTCTTTTCTCTCAGCGGCGATCTTCGCGTTCTGCTCCTGCAGCATCTTGTCGTAAATACGCGATTTCAGGACCTTCATGGCCTTTGCGCGGTTCTTGATCTGTGATTTTTCGTCCTGGCAGATAACTACGATGCCAGTAGGTATATGCGTGAGTCTTACGGCCGAATCCGTCGTGTTTACGCACTGTCCGCCGTTTCCTGACGCTCTGTACACGTCGACTTTCACATCGTTAGGGTCGATGTCGACTTCTACGTCGTCTACCTCAGGGAGTACTGCGACTGTAGCTGCGGATGTGTGGATCCTGCCTGATGTCTCTGTCTCAGGCACTCTCTGCACGCGGTGTACGCCCGACTCGAACTTGAGTCTGGAATACGCGCCTCTTCCGTTTATCATGACTTCCGCTTCCTTGACGCCGCCCATGCCTGTCTCGTTCATATTCATGATCTCGCATGTCCAGCCCTGGCGCTCAGCGTATCTCGTGTACATACGGAGAAGGTCGCCGCCGAAAAGCGCTGCCTCCTCGCCGCCTGTGCCGGCTCTGATCTCGAGGATGACGTTTTTCTCGTCGTTAGGGTCCTTCGGTATGAGAAGGATCTTGAGCTCGTCAGCGAGCTTCTCGAGATTGTCTTCCTGCTCCGAGACCTCAGCCTTCGCAAGGTCCCTCAGTTCCTCGTCTGACTCGTTCTCGAGCATATCCTTCGCGTCCTCGTACTCCTGCCTGCACTTCTTGTATTCCTGGTATTTCTTAACGACCGGCTCCATGTCGCTCATCTCTTTCATGTCCTTCTGCCACTCGCTCTGTCTCGCGATGACCTCAGGATCAGCGACAGTCTTCGCCAGTTCTCTGTATTTATCAACAACTGAGTCTAAATTCTCAAACATTAAAATCTCCTCGATTTATTACCGTACGATTTCTCTTTTCTTATGTAAAAAAATGTCCTTATAAATCTGCTAGTATCCTTTTGCTCTAATGTTTAATGATAACATAATTTCTCTCCGTTGTCATTTTCTCGAAACTCTAAAAATCCTTATTTCTCATACCACCTGAGGCCTCGCGTAAAACATGAGGGAAAAATGTGTCCCGCCCCGTACAGTGCGGGCTCGAGCCGCGCGGCAGAACAGCGCGGAGCGCAAAAAAACGGCAGCCGGGAGATCCCGGCTGCCTTCGCTTTTATATATCATGTATGACTTCCGCATGCGTGTCATCAACGCTTCATGTTATTTATACACCTTGAAATTTATCTTGCCGTTTACCTTAGATGACATCTTCGATACCTTGAAGTAATATGTCCCGGCTTTGGCTTTTCCGTATCTTGTCGAGTTCGTCACGGTGAAATATGATCCGTTCGCTCCGTAGACCTTTCTCGTCGATCCGATCTTCTTCGAGCCATAGTAGCATGCTACAGAGAATCCGTAGCTGCTCCCGTCGCCTGTATATCTGTGGAGGCCTCTTCCGTCAACGAGTACCTTGAGCCTTCCGTATCTCGGCTGGCGTACCCTGAACCACAGGCTCTTGCCCTTCTTGAAGAAGAAATATGATGTCTTCTTGGATCCGCCCTTCGAAGCTGTTTTCGCTCTGGACTTGCTGGTGTTGGAGCCCGATGCCGGCGAGTATTTTACCTGGAAGAACGTGTACAGGCTGTTGCCGAATGCCAGGTAATATGTGCCCTTGTACATCGTATATCCTATCGTCTGGTTAGCTGAGAAGTAGCTGCCCGGATTTGCATATACGCTTAAATTGCCGTTGTGGTTCTTGTAGATCTGGAAATATGTGCCTGACTGGTAAGTAGAGCTCGAGCTGCTTACGCCGTATGCTCTTACATAAAGCGTACCGTTCTTCGGCAGGATTATGCCGTTCGGATAGATCGCATACCTTGATGTGTCATTGGACATAACTCCCTTTGTGCTTGACCAGCTGCCCGTTGCCGTTTCTGTCGCAGCGAATGCCGGTACAGCTGCCGCGAAGACCATCGTGCCTGCCGCTATAACGGCCGCAAGTTTCCTTAAAAAATTCTTTTTCATAACACTACCCTCCGGAAAAAATTGATCCGTAATTAATCCCTTCACTAATTACATCACTTCTATATTTATACTTGTGATAAATCACAGTTAAATATACGTAAAATCAGTCCTTTTCCTCACTTTCGCCGGCGTCATCGGACACGCCGCCATCTCCGGCGCTCTCCTCAGTGTCTTCTTCGGCTCCTGCCGGTCCGGCCTCGTCAGCATCAGCGGACGAACCGCCATCCGCTGCGGTGCCGGCTTTTTCCTCAGAAGGACTGCCGCCCGGCGCGTCACCATCTGCCTTTTCATCATCGCCCCTGCCGTATCTTTTCCTGTTCATGTCGAGCAGCTTTTTCAAAAGCGCTGCCAGGAATATCACTGCGACTGCAGCAAATACGAACGGGAAAATCGCGTCTCCCTGCATGCTCCTGAGAATACTCATAGGCCTTTCCTTTCATAGCACATCCCGCTGTTTTACGGAGTTGCATATATCAGTATATTTATTATAACGATAGCGTACACCAGTATCAATTACAAGTATATAAATATCTTTGAAACTGACCGTGAACTTTTTGTTTTCCTTTTTATACACGATACACGGCTGCTCCGGCGCGGGCCTGCCGCACGTTTTTTCAAAGCCGCCCGCTTTTTCGGACAATACCAGGACCGCCGCCCGGGCTCCGCTCAAAAAGCGCCGACTATATGCTCTCAAGTATACAAATACGTTCATCTGTAGATTGTTCACGCTTTTTCACGGTGATAAAATATACAGCAATAAAATGAGATAAAAGGTTTTTGATACAGATTGGAGTGTTGATATTGATTAGATCAGACGGCGCCGGAACAATAACCGTCGGCATCCCGAGAGCAATGCTGTACTACAGGTACCACACGCTCTGGAAAGCATTTTTCGATGCCCTCGGCGTCAAGACTGTCGTAAGCGGCCCTACATCGAGGGAGACATTTACCCGCGGTGCGGCAAGGGCGAACGATGAATCCTGCCTGTCAGAGAAGATATTTTTCGGACACGTTGACGAGCTCATAGGAAAATGCGATTACATCCTCATCCCGAGGATCTGCAACTACGGCCGCAGACGCGAGTTCTGCGTGCGTTTCCAGGCCCTGCCGGACCTCACGAGGAACTCGTTCGTCGGAACGGATTTCAACATTCTTTCCTACAGCGTCGACGAAATGCACGGCATCGATGAGAAAAACGCCTTCATAGATATGGGGAGACAGCTCGGCTTCACGCGCAGACAGTCGAAAGCCGCATATGACTCGGCCCGCAAAGTCGAGCTCGACAGCTGGAACGAAGAGATAAAAAAGGAAGACGCCCTTTACCACAAGGACGGCGTCAAGATCCTGCTCGCAGGCCACTCGTACGTTTACGCCGACCCGTATTTCGGCGGCATGATAACAGACGTCCTGAAAGAGCTCGACGTCACGGCGATAAGGGCCGACATCGTGAACAGGAAGCGCTCAAGGATCGACGGGGACCGCATCTCGCCGACATGCAAATGGCAGATGAACAGGGAGATCCTCGGCAGCATCGAGGAGCACAGAAACATGGTCGACGGCATCATCCTCATAAGCGCGTTCCCGTGCGGACCTGACTCCATGGTCAACGACCTCATCATGAGGAAGGTCCAGGACACGCCGATACTCCACATAGTACTCGACGCGCAGAGCGGAGTCGCCGGAATAGAGACGAGACTCGAGAGTTTTGTCGACATCATAAGACTGAAGAAAGGCACATTATAAGGAGGGGAAAATGGCTGAAACGAAAAAACTGGGATTTCCCCGCTACGCGAATTACAACTGCGCCGTGAAATACTTCGTCGATCACGCTTTTACAGACGCTGAATACGTGCTCCCCCCGAAACTCACGAGGCGCTCGGACGAACTCGGGATAAAATACAGCCCTGAAGCTGTGTGCTTCCCGTTCAAGACGCTCCTCGGGAGCATGATAGAAGTCCTCGAGGCCGGAGCCGACACACTCGTTATGCCTTACGGATACTGCAGGCTCGGCTACTTCGGCGAGCTCATGGAGCAGATCCTGAGGAGCCTCGGATACGAGTTCGACTTCATAAACATGACAGAGTACAACACGGGGAAAAAGAAGGACTGGATCCGCATGCTCAAGCGTATGGAGCCGCACCCGAATATCCCTAAGATCACGAAATACGCGATAGACGCAGACAAGATGGTCGGCTACCTCGACGAAGTGACAGAGAGGTATTACGAAGACGTCGGCTTTGACCCGTCAGGCAATATGAAGAAAATGTACAGGAGATTCATCGCCGATCTCTACAACGCCGATTCAAGGCGCGACATCGACGATGCTTACAGACGCGTCATCGAGAACTTCGACAGCGTCGACCTGAAGAAGCCTAACCACCCGCTCAAGGTCGGCATCGTCGGCGAGTTCTTCACCGCTATGGACAGCTTCTCCAACCTCGACCTCGAGCAGAAGATAGCTGACATGGGAGTCGAAGTGCACAGGTGGATGACAGTGAGCCACAGGCTCCTGCATTATCCGGGCGAGAAAAACCTTCACGTCGCGATAAGCGATTACGTCGACTACGAGATGGGCCCGACAGCGACAGCGAACATCTGGGCCGCGAAGCAGTACGCCGACGCCGGCTTTGACGGCATCATCCACGTGAAGTCAGCTTACTGCACGCCTGAGATAGACGTCGTCCCTGTCCTGCAGAACCTCTGCCGCGACAAAAAGCTCCCGCTGCTCTGCCTCTCATTCGGATCGCAGACAAGCGATGTGGGCGTCGAGACAAGGCTCGAAGCCTTCTACGACATGGTGCGCGCAAAGCAGATGCGCATCTGACAGACATCTTTTATAACAATTTAATATAGTCAGTCTTAACCAGATAACAGTTTTTTGATGGTTTACATCTGTCCTCCCATGAACTATAATTGTGTTATGTTTTAGGAGGTCAATGACTCATGATTACTTACAGAGAAATGAGAGAATCCGACTACCCGTACCTCGCTGATATGTGCTGGAAAATGTGGGCAGATGATACTCTCAAGAAGGACCCTGCTAACGCGGTTTATTACGGATATATGGTCCTTTATTATGAACTGGTAAAACATTCGGCAGCATTTGTTTCAGTAGACGACGGCAAGCCTGTAGGACTGCTCATCCTCGACATCAAGGACGGACATCCTGTTCACATGGACGCCGTAGAGAAACTCATCGACGCGAGCATGCATCTCTGCAGCACGCCTGCCGGACTCAAGAACCAGCGCGACTGGAACGACCTCGAAGTCGAGTATAAGGGCAACGGCGAAGCTGTTGCCGAGAAGGAACACTTCGACGCTGAGATCCAGCTGTTCATCAATGATGCAGACCACCGCCGCAAGGGCGTAGGAAGCGGCATGTTCCGCTACATGGCAAAATACCTGCACGATCACGGATGCAAGACATTCTATCTGCACACCGATCAGTGCTCGAAGCATCAGTTCTACGGCGAGAAGCGCAAGATGACAGAGCTCAACAAGCGCAAGTCATCTGTAGACATCGGTGACGTTCATAACGCCGACCTGTTCATCTACAGCGACACAGTAGACCATCAGATGAATCTGTAAGTAACAGATCAAATAGATTTATCCGGGAGAGACTTTAACGAGTCTCTCCTTTTTATTTCACCGCCGCCCGGCCCGGGGAGGCCGGCAGGCGCAGAGCGCGAAAAGAGATTAGCGCGCGAATTTCATCAGGGGGAAAAACATGAGCGAAGAAAAATACAAGGACATGCCTGATCAGGAAGACAAAGGGGCAGATCTCCACAGCGACCAGAACATCAGGACGAGCGACGGCAGGAAAAAAGCCTACCTCGGCGTAGACGTCGGATCTATCTCGACGAAGGGCGTCATACTCGACGACGACAACAATATCCTGAGCAGCGCCTACATCTGGACTGAGGGAAACCCGATCGGCTCCGTAAAGAAACTCATAAAACTCATCGAGAAGGACTTCAACAAGGATGAGTACGAAGTCATCGCGACAGGAACGACGGGAAGCGCCCGCCGCCTCGTCGGGACTATCCTCGGCGCCACGATCGTAAAAAACGAGATCACGGCCCACGCCGTAGGAACGACGACATTCCATCCTGACGTCAAGACGATCCTCGAGATCGGCGGCCAGGACTCAAAGATCATACTCGTAGAAAACGGCGTAGCCATAGACTATGCCATGAACACG
>JBJETC010000273.1:0-1535 GCA_051883115.1 Anaerovoracaceae bacterium | reverse complement strand
CAACGTCGACACTGACGTTATCATCCCTGCGCGCTATCTCAACACATCAGATGAAAAAGAGCTGGCGTCGCACTGCATGGAAGACATCGACAAGGGCTTCGCGAATAAGGTAAAACAGGGCGATATCATGGTCGCCGGTGAAAACTTCGGATGCGGTTCATCAAGAGAGCATGCTCCTATCGCCATAAAAGCTTCAGGCATCAGCTGCGTCATCGCATCGACATTCGCGAGGATCTTTTACAGGAACTCTATAAACATCGGACTCCCTATCATGGAATGTCCTGAAGCCAGCAAGGCAATCCGGGACGGCGATGAAGTCGAGGTAGATTTTGACAACGGCGTCATAAACGATATCACAACGGGAGAAACATACGAGGCCGCGCCGTTCCCTGAGTTCATCCAGGACATAATCGCGGCCGGCGGACTGCTTAACAGCATCAGGCAGGATAAATAAAGATCAGGCAGGATAAATAAAGCAAATACATAAGTAAAAGGTTTTCAATAAGATTTCAAGGAGAAAAAATGGATTACAAGATAGCTGTAGTAGCCGGCGACGGCATAGGCCCTGACGTAACTGACGAGGCCATAAGGACACTCAACAGGATCGGAGAAAAATACGGTCATAACTTTGAATTCACGCACGTCCTCGCAGGAGGAGCCGCTATAGACGCAAAAGGCGAATGCCTTCCTCAGGAGACGCTCGATACATGCAAAGCAAGCGACGCCGTTCTCCTCGGCGCTGTAGGCGGACCGAAGTGGGATGAACTCCCTGTAGCTCAGCGCCCTGAAAAAGCTCTCCTGGGACTCAGGAAAGGCCTCGGTCTCTATGCAAACCTCCGCCCTGCCATGATATTCAGCGAACTCGCTTCCGCCTCTCCTCTCAAGGAAGAAATCATAGGCGAAGGACTCGACATCATGATCTGCAGAGAGCTCACCGGCGGCATCTACTTTGGAAAGCGCGGGACAGAACAGACGGAAAACAACGGCATGGCAGCCTATGACGTAGAATACTATTCGGAGATGGAGATAAAGAGGATCGCAAAGACTGCTTTCGAACTCGCCATGAAGAGGAACAAACACGTCACGAGCGTCGACAAGTCTAACGTCCTTGAGACGAGCCGTCTCTGGAGAAAAACTGTCGCCGAAGTCGCAAAGGATTATCCTGAAGTAGAGCTCGACAACTTCTACGTAGACAACGCGTCGATGCAGCTCATAAGAGACCCGAAGCATTTTGACGTACTCCTCACGACGAACATGTTCGGCGACATCCTCTCAGACGAAGCGAGCCAGATCACAGGATCCATAGGCATGCTGCCTTCGGCAAGCCTGGGAGATGGGAGTTTCGGGATGTACGAGCCTGTACACGGCTCAGCGCCTGATATCGCCGGCACCGGAAAAGCGAACCCTATCGCTACTATCCTTTCTGCCGCGATGATGCTGCGCTATTCATTCGGACTCAGTGATGAGGCTGACGACATTGAAAAAGCCGTGAAGACGTTCCTTGCAAAGGGATACAGGACAGCAGACCTCTGCCA
>JBJETC010000272.1:0-1535 GCA_051883115.1 Anaerovoracaceae bacterium | reverse complement strand
AGGAATGATGTGTGAGCACTGAGAAATGACAGTAAAAAAAGCACTCGAGAGTATCGACGGCGTTGATAACGCTGATGTCAGCCATGAGGCCGGCAAGGCTGTCGTAACTCTGAGTGCTGATGTGTCTGAGGAAACGATGAAGGAGGCTGTGGAAGCCAAGGATTACAAGGTAACGGGCTTCGAGCCTGCTGAGGCTTAGGTCCGGCGGGCGGCCGGGCCGGAAAGCCCCGCCGCAGACGATGACTGAGGGCGGCCGGGCCGGAAAGCCCCGCCGCAGACGATGACCAAAGGCGGCCGGGCCGGAAAGCCCCGCCGCAGACGATGACCGAGGGCGGCCGGGCCGGAAAGCCCCGCCGCAGACGATGACCAAGGGCGGCCGGGCCGGAAAGCCCCGCCGCAGACGATGACTGAGGGCGGCCGGGCCCCGGCCCGCCGGAAGATCCTCCGTCAGTCGTCGTTCCTGAACATCGAGAAGCTGTCCATCGGCAGGTCCCTGAGGTTGTCGAGGATCTTCCGGTCGTCGGCGGCATCGATGATCTTCTTGCGCGCCTTGGTGATCTCGAGCTCGGTGCGGTGCTTCGACGGGCCGCCGACGCAGCCGCCCGGGCAGACCATGCCCTCGATGAAATCCTCGTTGAGTTTACCCGCTTTCAGCAAAAGCAGAGCCTGGCGGCACTCCTTGCCGCCGGCGCATTTCATGAGCGTGATATCAGAAGTATCTTCACCGCGCTCCTTCATACATTCAATAACGGCATTCGCGACACCTCCGCTCGAGGCAAAGCGTTTGCCGTATTTTGATGCCTGCTGGAAATCATTCTCATCAGCAGGTTCGAGTTCTATGTCTTTTGACGCGAGAAGAGAGCGGAATTCGCCGTACGTTATGGCGTAATCGGCGTTGCCCTTTGCCCGCGTATCGTTAGCTTCAGCCTTTTTCGCTATGCACGGTCCTATGAAGACAGTGACGCAGCCCGGATGGAGCGTCTTTATATACCTTGATGCCGCCCACATAGGCGAGATAGTCTGAGAGAGGTTTTCCCTGTACTGATCAGGGAAGTGCTTTTTGAGCATCTCGATGAAGGCGTAGCAGCATGACGTCGTCATCTTGCGTCCTTCCTTGAGCGCCTGAGACCATTCCTGCGACTCATAGGCGGCAGTCATGTCAGCGCCGAGGCCGACCTCCGCGAGATCCTCGAAGCCTATTTTTTTCAGAGCTGCCCTGATGGACGTCAGCGTTATATCTTCGCCGAACTGGCCTTCGATAGAAGGAGCGGCGAGAGCGTAGACTTTTTTCCCTGCCTTTATATCCTTTATTATATCTACGAGGTACGTCTTGGAACCTATCGCGCCGAACGGGCACGAATGGATGCAGTGGCCGCAGTGGACGCATTTGTTGTCGTCTATCTGGCAGAAACCGTACTCATCGTATGTGATCGCGCCTGTAGGGCAAGCCTTCTTGCACGGACGCTCGAGGTGGACGATCGCCCCGTAAGGGCACGACTTCGCGCACATGCCGCACTCCTTGCACTTTGTCGCTT
>JBJETC010000271.1:0-8379 GCA_051883115.1 Anaerovoracaceae bacterium | reverse complement strand
AAAGGCGCTTCATCGACGTCCTGCTCATGTGGTCGACTTTTATCCCGCCCATGAAATAATGCTGGGCCGGGACTACAGGGACGCATTCCTTCTCAGGATCTATGCCGTTCTCGAGGCAGTGCTGCACGATGTTCGGGAAGTGCGACATGAGGACGTCATGCGGGATCGGGCGAAGGTCTTCCCAGACAAAGTCCGTTCCGTCCTTTTCCATCTGCCTGAAGATCTCCTTTGTCAAAAGGTCTCTCGGCAGGAGCTCGTCCGTGAAGCGCTTCATGTCCTTGCCGTAGAGCTTCGCGCCCTCGCCGCGGAGCGACTCCGACATGAGGAACGACCTGTCTTCCGGCTTGTCCGAGTAAAATGTCGTCGGATGGATCTGGACGTAGTTCACGTCCTTCAGCTCTATGCCGTGCTTCAGCGCTATGCCGAGCCCGTCCCCCGTCAGGTGCCTGAAGTTCGTCGAGTGGCGGTAAAGCCCGCCTATGCCGCCGCACGCCAGCACCGTGAAATCAGCCTGGCACTCTGTCACTGTCCCGTCGCTGAGCCTCAGGACGGCGCCGCAGCACGTATTATCGCTCTCGATTATGTCTTCGAGCGTCGTGTATTCCATGAGAGTGATGTTCCCGGCCTTTTTCGCGGCCTCGAGGAGATGGCTCGTTATTTCCTTCCCCGTCACGTCGTCGTGAAAAAGTATCCTGTTAGACGAGTGCGCGCCCTCGCGTGTGAACATGAGCCTGCCGCTGCTGTCGCGCTGGAACCTCGCGCCGTATCCTATGAGATCATTTATGACGTCCCTCGACGACCTTATCATGATCTCGACAGATTCCCTGTCATTCTCATAATGACCGGCTTTCAGCGTATCGTTAAAATACGAATCGTAGTCAGATTCGTCCTTCAGCACGCAGATGCCTCCCTGAGCCAGATATGAATCGCTGCTCTCTAGGTCCGACTTCGTGATCACAAGTATCTCCTTGTCCTTCGGGCACTGAAGCGCGCAGTAAAGGCCCGAGCATCCGCTGCCGACTATGAGTATATCCGTTTTCATAAACATGACCCTCTCTCCGAAATATCCTGTCTCCCGCGCGCCCGGCCGCTTCCGGCGGTCCGGAACGCACGTCTTTCTCTCTTTTGTTATCCGAATTATATCACACGAGTAATGCACCTGCAATGTTTGTGTAAACTTTTTTGTTTACACTGTCTTGACAGTCAAAATTTATGTGCCTATAATCATGGTAAATTTACGGAAAACATAAAGGGAACATGATACGGATCTTACACGGCCGTGATTTTTCCCATAAGCATGGTTTTTTCCCATAAAAGCAAAACAAACTATAAAGGGGATACTTAAATGAACACGAGAGAAATGCAGGATGAGATCATCCGCCTCAAGAAAGAAAACGACGTGTGCATACTCGCGCACGCTTACCAGAGCCACGCCATCTGGGAAGTCGCAGACTACGTCGGTGATTCATACGGCCTCAGCGTGCAGGCATCAAAGACGAAGAACAGCACTGTCGTGATGTGCGGCGTCCGCTTCATGGCCGAAACGTGCAAGATGCTTTCCCCTGAGAAAAAAGTCATCCTCTCCGACCCGATGGCCGGCTGCCCGATGGCTGATCAGTACAGCAGGGACGACATACTGAAGCTGAGAGAAAAGTATCCCGGCTATGCAGTCGTCTGCTACATAAACACGACGGCTGAGACAAAGTCAGTCTGCGATGCCGCGGTCACATCGTCTTCGGCCGTGGATATCATAAGGAAAATGCCTGAGAAAAACATACTCTTCGTGCCTGACCCGCATCTCGGCAAGTGGGTGGCGGACCAGGTGCCTGAGAAGAACATAGTGACGGCAGGAGGCGGCTGCCCGACACATGCAGTTATGAGAAAGGAAGCCGTCGAAAAAGCACGCAGCCTCCATCCGGATGCCGAGCTCCTCGTCCATCCGGAATGCAGCGCCGAAGTCACGGAAGCCGCCGATTTCGTCGGGAGCACGACGGAGATCATGGATCACGCGAAAAAGAGCAGCTCGAAAGAGTTCATAATAGGGACGGAAGCGTCTATCGTGGAGCACCTCCAGTACATGTGCCCTGAAAAACGCTTTTACCCGCTGAGCGTCATGTGCGTCTGCCACAACATGAAGATGACGACGCTGCCGGAAGTCCTCGGCTGCGTGAACGGAACGGCCGGCGAGGAGATCGTGATGTCAGACGAGCTCATCGCTCAGGCTAGAAAACCTATAGACCGCATGATAGAGCTCGGGAGCAGATAGACCGGGCTTTATTTTAAAAAATCAAGATCGTCGATATCCTTCAGATCTTTCACTACAGTGAAAAGGTCTGAAGTTTTTTTATACAGGAAACCCTCGTCCCACATCCCGTCGAGGGCCGAGATGATCCCGTCGTAAAACCCCTCAAAATTATATATGATGACAGGTTTTGCCGATTCGCCAATGACATTCATAGCGAGGACCTGGAAGAGCTCGTCGAGTGTGCCTATGCCTCCCGGCAGCACGAGGAAAGCGTCCGCCATCTCTATCATCCTGTCTTTCCTCTCCGAGAGCGAACCGGTCTTGATAACTTCCGTGCATCCCGGAAAAACGTCCCTGCTGCTTTCGAGTATCGCCGGTGTCACGCCCGTGATCTCAGCCCCTGCGTCCCGGAACCCCTCAGCTGACGCTGCCATGAGGCCCGCCCTGAAGCCTCCGAAGACCATGCTGCAGCCTTTTTCACCCAGCCTCCTCGCGAGCGCCCTCACAGCCTTTTTATATTTTTCATCGACATCGGCTGACGCGCCGAATACGCATATCCTCATATTTTTCTCCGTTCTGTCATTAAAACGATGGCTTTTCTGTCGTTTTTCCGCATTTTTTACATCTAATCCTGCGGATGAGCATATTTCCGCATTTTTTACATCTCAGCCTGCGGATGAGCATAAAAAAAGCCGCCGGTCCGGAAACGGGCCGGCAGCTGATCTGCCTTATTTATTTTTCGGTCCGTAGAGTCCCTGAGCATCGAGCAGTCCCGCCGCGATCTCGAGATACTTCGGCACCGCACTGAAAACGTACCAATAGAGCAGGAAACCATGCATCATACCGTCTGCCTGGATGAGCTCCACCTTGTTCCCGCCTATTCTCAGAGCCTTGGCGTACGCTTCGCCGTCGTCATGGAGCGGATCGCATTCCGCAACGACGTCTATCGTGTACGGCATACCTTTCGGCATGCTGCCGAGTCCCGGATGCAGGAACGGATCGTTCTGCTTGTCGTGAGCTGACCTTCCGAGCGGCATGTAGAGGTTCGTGAAGTAGTCGAGCTCTTTCCTCGGGAGCACAAAGTCTCCGGTGCCGTATTTCTTAACTGATTCAGAACGGTTGTCAGGGATGCTGCCGTATGTCCCGTAGAACAGGAGCTGAGCCTTTATCTCAGGTCCGCCGCATACTGTCATGAGACGGCAGAGTGAAGCCGAGATCCCGGCGCCGCTGCTGTCTCCGCCTGTCATTACCCTGTCAGGGTCTCCGCCGAACGACTCTGCGTTTTCCTTCACCCATCTCAGTACTGTGAAGGCATCTGAAATAGCTGCAGGATAGCGGTCTTCCGGCGCAAGTCTGTATGCCACTGACACGACGATGCACTGAAGGTCTGTCGCGATCTTCCTGCACGCGGAGTCATGGCTCGCGATGTTATGAACGACGAATCCGCCGCCGTGGAAATATATCATCACCGGATAGCCTGATCCTTCTCCCGGCGTGAAAATGCGCACGTCAACAGGAGGCACGCTGTCCTTGAGGATATGATCAGCGTAGCGCCTCTGATATCCTGCGTTCGAAAGCATGCGCGCCGCTGTCTCCTTGTCGAGAGGCGGCATCTCGATAGTCCTGTCTTCTGATTTGTAAATTGGTATTATTTCTGTCTCGTCATTGAACACTTCGTCGGCATCAGCCCTCATATCCTTGTAATTGAGCGATTCCGGCATAAAAGCCTTGTTCTTGATCTTTTCTCCGTAAAATTCAGCAACTTCAGGGTCCAGCATTATATACTCCTGTTTATTAATTAAATATTAAATAATGTTGAAATATATTTTATATATATTAAATCAACACATGAGAATATTAAATTATATAGAGTGCATCAAGGTGCCGCAGGCCATCCGCCGTATCCGGCTCATCTGACCGGGCATCGCTTACCCCGGATACCGCCGCCGCTATGCGGTCAGCGCTGCCGCGCAGCTTCTGAGTACCCCGGTAAGCCGGCACATCACACTTACTTAATTCTATCATAGAGTGCTAAATTTACAAGGGCGATTCTTTGCTCTATAATTGGCATATGTTTCCGTAGGTCTTACGGAATATGGAAAAAAGGCAGGACGAAAAATGGTCAGTACCTCACTTGTCATAATGGCCGCAGGCCTCGGATCAAGGTTCGGGAAAGACGTAAAGCAGCTCGCGAAAGTCGGCCCGGACGGAGAGACGATAATGGAATACTCAGTCAGGGAGGCTGAAGCGGCAGGCTTCTCATCCGTGATCTTCATCATACGGAAAGACATAGAAGAAAGATTCCGCGATGAGATACTCAAGCCTCTCTCGGCAAAATACAGTAGGACCGGGTTCGAGTACGTCTTCCAGGACTGCTCGCTCCCGTCAGGCTTCACCCCGCCTTCTGAGAGGAAAAAGCCGTGGGGCACGGGCGACGCCCTCCTCAGAGCCGCTGACGCCATAGACAGCCCGTTCTGCGTCGTTAACGCCGACGACCACTACGGCCCGGACGCCATGAGCAAGATCCACGATTTTCTCATATCAGGGCATGGAAAATATGACTACGGCATGATAGGATACAGACTTGAAAACACTGTCCCTGAGCAGGGCAAAGTGAACAGGGGCCTGTGCGCAGTCGACAGCCGCGGCATGCTCACAGGCATCCGCGAGACGCGGGACATAGAAAGAAGCGGAAGCGGGTTCACGGCAGGCGGTATGAGCCTCGACCCCGGCACCATCGTGTCCATGAACATCTGGGGATTCCCTGCAGAATTCCTCAGCACGCTGAAAGACGGCTTCACGGATTTCCTGAACAGCAACGCCGAGAGCCTGACAGCGGAGTTCATCATCCCGGAATACATAGGGACACTGCTCTCAGCCGAAAAGCTGCCCGTGACCGTCAGGGTCATGGGGACGACAGACACATGGCTCGGCCTCACATATGAAGAAGACAAGAATGCCGTACGCCTCGGCCTCAGGAAACTGAAAGAATAGAAAAGAACACACCAGGAGGGAATTTTGGATAACCGCAGAAAGTACAAACACGCAGCGCATGATCCCGGCTTTGATATCGGATGGTTCAGCACGTACAGAGACGCACTGTTCGGCTTCGCCATCATCGCCATCGTGATATGGCATTTCGTCGAGAACTACACGCAGGCCACAGAATGGGGATATGTTCACGAGACAGGACTGAAGCCGCTGCTCATCTCCATCTACGGCAGGTACATCGGCAGCATCGGTGTAGAGATATTCATTTTTCTCTCCGGCATGGGACTGTGGTATTCCTTTTCAAAAAACAGCAGCCTGAAGGATTTCTATTCCAAGCGCCTGAAGCGCATAGCCGCGCCGTACATCATAGTCGCCCTCCTCTACTGGGGCATCAAGGACATATATTTCAGGCATGCTCCTTCGCTGTTCGTAAAGGACATAACATTCGTGACATTCTTCACGCGCGGCACGACAGCCATATGGTTCATCGGCTTCATCACGCTCATGTACATTATTTTTCCCCTTCTGTACAAAATAATATACAGCGGGAAACATAAAGGCATGAGGGTCTTCGTCCTGATCGCCCTCTGCGCGGCGCTGACGGAGACGATCTTCTACAAGATGCCTGATTTTTACTCGAACATAGAGATCGCACTCACGAGGGTACCGATCTTCATTGCGGGGATCGCCGCGGCGCCTGTAATAAAGCGCGCCGAAAAAATAAGATACAAAGACGCTTTCGCATACATATTCCTCGCTGCAGCCGTAGATTACTCGGCGATATACCTGCTTCCGAGCTCGAACTCGCTGTTCTACAGATATGCCGACGCCGCGTATTCCATAGCGCTCATGATGCTTTTCATCATGATATGGAGAGTCATAGGCCGTGTGCACATCATAGACTCCGCGTTCAGGCTGGCCGGGAAATACTCGCTCGAGATATACCTCCTTCACGTCACGATGCGCGGCCTCATGCCGTTCTTCGGCATCCCGAGATACAGGATAAGCACATTTTTCACGATGGTCTTCGTGGCGCTCATGATGGCGCCGGGACTGAAGAATTTCTCAGACGCCCTCACATCCCTCTTTCCCGTGCGGAAAAAGCGCGGCCGGGAGCGTGCGGCCTGAGACGATATACGGACATGACCTGCCTCCGGGCAGGTTTTTTTCTGCCATCATCTTTACTGTTTCTTCATATAAGGGGTCTATAATAGCAGGCGTTTGTGACATAAGTGAAAGGGAAAAATGCTTAGCAGGATAAAAGGAAGTAAAAACGAAATAGCGGCCGGGGCCCGCGTTACAGGCCTCAGGAAAAAGCCGCTCATCATAAGGATCGCGCTCGTCATCGCCGTCTTTCTCGTGACGATGGCAGCAGTGTCGAACGACTATTCACTGTACAGCCGCGACATAGGGAAAATAACAGACGTCAGCGAGAAATACGCTTTCTCAAAGACGAACAGGATCTCCGAAAGGGAATATACTGAAAAATACTACACGCAGACGATAACGGCAGTGCTGAAAAACGGCAGCCGCAAAGGCGAAAAAGTCACGCTGACAAATACATACGCCTCGTCTCAGGTTTACGACACGAAATACACGAAAGGGAGCTCGATATTCATAGACAACATAAAGTCTGACGGCAAAGGCGGCCTCAAGGGCTCGCCGTCCGGCGTCAAGCGTGACTGGCTCATAGCCTCCATGCTCGCCCTGCTCACAGGGCTTTTCCTGCTGACAGGCGGCCGTGAGGGCGCCCTTACGATACTCAGCCTCACGCTGAACATGATCGCGTTCTATTTCGTGCTCCTCGAATACACGAAAGGCCATAACATCCTGCTCATGACCATCCCGATGACCGTATTTTTCTCGTGGATGCTGCTTTTCTTCATGTACGGCAGGGGCGAAAAAACGTATCTCGCCTTTGTCTCCACGCTGATATCCATAGCCCTGACATCGCTCATCGCCTTCGCGGCCATGCGCTTCGGCGGCAGGATCGACTACGACTTCATGTCCTACCTCGACCAGCCGTATGAACAGAGCGACGCCGACCTCATCTTCCTCTCCGAGCTCATCGTAGGATGCCTCGGGTCCGTCATGGACGTCGTCGTGACGATGGTCGCGACAGTGAGCGAGATAGCGAGGACGGGCAGCAGCCTCTCGACAAAAAGCATGACGGGGTCGTGCCGCGCCGTCGGCGACGACCTCGTCGGAACGATGATAAGCCTCATGTTTTTCACGAATACAGCAGCAAACATACCGTCGTTCATCCTCTATATGAGGAACGGCATCTCGATACCGACGATACTGCATTACAACGTCTTCTTCGAGCTGGCGCGCTTCCTGTCCGGGAGCATAGGCGTCGTGCTCTCCATATTCGTCGCTTCTGCCGTATCCGTCATGTATTACAGGAGGAAGAAGGTGGTAAAATGCTGATCATACTTGCCGCCGTCCTCTTTTTCCTCATACTGCTGATCTGCGGGAATAAGGGGGCAAAATCGATCATCACGACTTCGATAAACGTCGCCGGTATCCTCGTCATGCTGACGGCGATAAACGCCGGGTTCCCGATCTTCGCGGTCACAGCCGTGAGCTGCATCGCCATCACAGCCGTCACGCTTTTTTATCAGAACGAAGTCAACATAAAATCGATCGCATCGTTCTGGTCTGTCATCGCCGTCCTCGCCATCGTCCTGCCGCTCGTTTTCTGGCTCATACACTCAGCCTCCGCCGCGGGCTTCAACGCTGAGGAGTACGAGATCACAGACTCGAACGGATACACACGGAACGTGGACATCAGCATGCCGGCGCTCCAGGCCTGCGTCATGATCACGGCCCTGCTCGGCGTCCTCATAGACACGTCAGTCGCGATAACAGCGTCTGTGTACGAAATAAAGCGGAGCAGCGAGGACATCTCTCTCGCAGAGCTCATGAAGTCGTCGTTCACGGTCGGCCGCGACGTGCTGAACACTTCGATGCACACGATCTTCTACATTTACGTGGCCGAATACATGACGCTCATGATCCAGTACATCAAGGATTACAGCTTTTCGTACGTTATTAACTCGAAATCTCTCGCAGGCGAGTTCCTCACCGTCTCGCTTAGCGGCGTCGGGTGCTGTCTCATAGTGCCTGTGTCGGCGCTTCTC
>JBJETC010000270.1:0-1566 GCA_051883115.1 Anaerovoracaceae bacterium | reverse complement strand
GAGGGTAATAAACAGAAACAACAGACTCAAACGTCTCCTCGAGCTCGGCGCTCCTGACATCATCGTAAGAAACGAAAAGAGAATGCTCCAGGAGGCAGTTGACTCGCTCATAGATAACGGAAGAAGAGGAAGAGCCGTGACCGGCCCGGGCGGAAGAGCCCTCAAGTCACTTTCAGACATGCTGAAAGGTAAGCAGGGAAGGTTCCGTCAGAACCTCCTCGGAAAACGTGTCGACTATTCGGGACGTTCTGTTATCGTAGTAGGACCTGAACTCAAGTTCTATCAGTGCGGACTTCCTAAGACGATGGCACTCGAGCTTTTCAAGCCTTTCATCATGAAAGAGCTGAATTCAAGAGGCTACGCCCAGAACATCAAGTCAGCAAAGCACATGGTAGAGCGTGCTGAACCGCAGGTATGGGACGTCCTCGAAGACGTCATCAAGGAGCATCCTGTAATGCTCAACCGTGCCCCGACACTGCACAGACTGAGTATCCAGGCATTTGAGCCTGTACTCGTAGAGGGCAACGCCATCAAGCTCCATCCGCTCGTATGTACGGCATTCAACGCCGACTTCGACGGAGACCAGATGGCCGTACACGTACCTCTTTCAGTTGAGGCACAGGCAGAGGCCAGGTTCCTCATGCTTTCGCCGAACAACATCCTCGCTCCAAAGGACGGATCGCCTATCACGACCCCGACGCAGGATATGATCCTCGGCGCTTACTACATGACATATCCGGGCTCATGCTATAATCCTGATGCTCCGGAGAAAAAATACCGTCCTGACGAGTTCAACGACCCTAAGGTACTTGAGAAAAACAGAGCTGACGGCTACGAGAGGATGCCGGAAAAAGGCGACGGCAAGATCTTCACGGATCTCAACGAGATGGTGATGGCTTACCACGACCACATCGTAGACACTCACGCTAAGGTCAAGGTAAGGATCACGACGAAGGACGATCCGAGAGGAAAACTCGTTGAATCCACAGTCGGCAGATTCATCTACAACCAGGGGATCCCTCAGGACCTCGGTTTTGTCGACAGGACAAAAGATCCTTACGGCATGGAGATCAACTTCATCTGCGGCAAAAAGGAGCTCGGAAAGATCATCGACAGATGCTTCAGAGTCCACGCCAACACGAGAACAGTAGAACTCCTTGACTACATCAAGTCAGCCGGATATAAATACTCGACACTTTCAGCCGTTACTATCGGCGTTGACGATATGAAAGTCCCTGCTAACAAGTGGGACATCATCGATGAGGCTCAGAAAAAGGTCGACCAGTACGAGGAAATGTACGAAGCCGGATACCTCACAGACGCTGAGCGTCACGAAGGTATCGAGGAAGTATGGAACGACGATACGACAGGAGCTACGGAGAGGATCTCCACAGCCCTCATGGATTCGCTCGAACCATGGAACAACATGTACATCATGGCGACATCGGGAGCCAGAGGAAGCAAGAGCCAGATCGGTCAGATCGGCGGTATGCGAGGACTGATGGGTACTGCTACAGGTAAGACAGTAGAAATCCCTATCAAGTCTAACTTCCGTGAAGGTCTGGA
>JBJETC010000269.1:0-1575 GCA_051883115.1 Anaerovoracaceae bacterium | reverse complement strand
AGCCTGTCAGGCGAACCCTTCCAGACCGTGTCGAGCCCGCGCCCGCGCCAGTTCCTGCGCATGCGGTCACGCTCATCTCTCCGTGCCGACTCGTCACGCGCCTCGCGTGCGGCTCTCGCTGTCCCGCTCTCCCGGCTCACTGTCCCGGCGCCGAGATTCTCCAGTATGCGCGCTTCCTTCAGCTTCAGCTGCCTGAAAAGTTCTTTCGTCTCTTCAGCGTGCTTTCTTTTTTCCTCGTCCTTTTTCCTGTCCTGCGGATCACGCTTCGGGATCTTCTGCTCTTCATAGATGTGCACAGATCGATCCTCGTTTTGTTCAGTCATTTTTCCGCCATTCTCTGAATATTATACACCGTCCGCAGGAAAGAACAATCGTTCGTATGTAAACCGTTTCTATATTTTGCCGTTAATAACATCGTCAGCCAGATAAAGAGGCATGATGTCTATGACCGGCTGTTCGTAAGGATGAACGCGTCTCACGGCCTCGACCGCCTTCCTGAGGTCATCCTTCGCGCAGAGGAATTCTATCTTGATCTCATCCTCCTCGCTTGCTTCCCCGGGCGTCCCGAGGTACGGCGCTGAGCCCTCGAGGCATGTCCACGTGCTCCTCACCGGGTACCACGAAACGCATCCGCTGTAATACCCGATCCTGTTCACAGGGATCGCCTTCAGCGCGCTTATGAGTTCATCCGCGAATTTTTCCGGGATATATGTATCTACCTTGAAATTTTCCGGCTGCATCATTTTTCCGTTTATTTTCCGTAATTAAATGCGATCTTATGCGATCGTCTCTCTGAAGCATTTCAGGAATTCGACTACAGCGAGAGGCACTTCCTCTTCAACAGGATAAGCAGCGTAAAGCGGTCCGCGCGCAGCTTCATCGTCTATCCTGTAGAACCTGATGCCTTCAGTTACAGGGAGCCTGCGTACGATCCTGTCGTACATGAGCGAGGCCGCAGCGCCTTCAGCTGTGAGAGAATACGCTGTCAGCGCCTGATCTGTCATGATCGGGTGCTTCGGGTCTGCGCCGTACTTCCTGAAAAGTTTATCGAGCATCATCCCCATCTGCTGATTCCCCTTGAGGACGGCAAAAGGAATGTCCGCCATCTTCGCCATATCTGCGTAAGGCAGCCCCTTCGTCCAGTCCGTTGAATCGAAGTCGATCTTTCCTTCCTCTTCGAGGCCTGCTTTCTGTGCAAGCTCCTCAGGCACGCACACTACCGTCTCCATGTCGGCGAGAGGCTTGTACTCTATGCCCTTAGCCTTTTTCCCCGGACTTGAGATATACAGGTCTATGCTCCTCTTGCCCGCCTGTTCCGCGAGCTCCATGACACTGCCGTTGCAGATCGACACGTCGATCCCCGGGTACTTCTCGTTGAATTTCTTAACGGCTTTCGGGAGGACGACGGTAGTATAAAGCGATGTCCCGCCGATCCTCAGCGTCCCCTTCCTGAGGTCGCGCATGTCTGCCACGCTTCTCCTGAACTTTCGCTCAAGTTCATTCTGCGCATTGAAGTAATCAAGGTACTCCTGCCCTTCCTTCGAGAGTACGAGCGGTTTCCTGTTCCTCTGGAAG
>JBJETC010000268.1:0-1584 GCA_051883115.1 Anaerovoracaceae bacterium | reverse complement strand
TAGACTATGCCATGAACACGCTCTGCGCCGCAGGAACGGGAGCGTTCCTGTCGAGCCAGGCGAAACGTCTCGGCATAGAAGTCGAGGACATCGGAAAATACGCACTCAAGTCAAAGAACCCGACATCGATCGCGGCCCGCTGCACGGTATTCGCGGAGTCAGACCTTGTCCACAAGATCCAGATGGGCCACAGCCGCGAGGACATCATCGCCGGAGTCTGCGATGCAGTCGTATCGAACTATCTCAACAACGTCGGAAAAGGAAAGAAGATCGTTTCACCTGTCGTTTTCCAGGGAGGCGTCAGCAAGAACGAAGGCGTCGTAGCCGCATTTGAGAGAGAGCTCGGCTGCCCTGTCATAGTCGATGAGAACGGCCACCTCATGGGAGCCATCGGCTCGGCGATCCTCGCGAGGAGGAGCAGCGCCCGCAGGGTATTCGACTTCAAGATGGAGGACATGGAGTTCTACACGAGAGAAGCCAACTGCGGAAGATGCCCTAACAACTGCGAGATCATCTGCGTCTACAGAGGCGACGAACTCCTCGACGCGTGGGGCAACCGCTGCGAGCGCGGAGCCATGATATAACGGAGGCACGGGTCCTGCGGCCGCGGGCCGGCTGAGCTATCATCAGGCTGAGCCATCATCAGGCTGAGCTGTGATCCGGCCGAGCTGTGATCCGGCCGAGCCTCGATCCGGCGGCTCCTTGACAAAAGAAAAAGCGGATAATAAACTGTAAGAGAAAAGAGAACAACTGGGGAGCCCGGCGCGACGAGCTGAGAGTAAGCTGATGCTTAGACCCGAAACCTGATTTGGATAATGCCAACGTAGGGAAATATATGACGGATGTTCTGCATCCGCCTGCAGCAGAGAATGGATGGACGGATTGCCCTTATCGGCATCCGTCTTTTTTGTGTGCCGGATCCCGGCCTCAGGCCTCACGGCAAAGTCACCGCCTGCCGCACAGAGCCCCCTCTCACAGAAGGAAATGGAGAAAAAAGATGTTAGGAGAATTCATTACAGAAGTAAGGAAAAAAACACCGCTCGTTCACAACATCACGAATTACGTCACGGTCAACGACGTCGCGAATGCTATCCTGGCCGTCGGCGCGAGCCCGATCATGTCAGACGAGCCTGAGGACGTCGGCGACATCACGTCCATATGCGGCGGCCTCAACCTGAACATAGGTACGCTCAACAAGAGGTCGATAGAAGCCATGCACGCCGCAGGCGGAAAAGCCGCAGAGCTCGGCCACGTCATACTCCTCGACCCTGTAGGAGCAGGCGCCTCAAGACTCCGCACCGACACAGCAGCATCGCTCATGAACGATCTCCCGCTCACAGCCATAAGGGGAAACGTCTCCGAACTCAAGGCCCTCGCCCTCGGCGCCACATCGACAAAAGGCGTCGACGCTGACGCTGCCGACGCGGTGACAGACGAGAACCTCGATCAGATGATCGATTTTACGAAGGAATATGCTGAAAAAGCAGGCTGCATCGTCGCCATCACAGGCGCGATCGACCTCGTTTCAGACGGGACGAAATGTTTCGTCATAAGGAACGGACGTCCTGAGATGAGCTCCATCAC
>JBJETC010000267.1:0-1587 GCA_051883115.1 Anaerovoracaceae bacterium | reverse complement strand
TTATCCGCTATGACGCTGAGTTCCTGATCGAGCGTGTCTCTGCGTTTCCTGAGATCCTTCGTCTTTTCGCTCGTATCGTCAGCTGTGACTTTGAGCGATCTTCTCTCTTCAGTAAGAGAGCTGAGGCGCTTCTCAGCCTCGCCTGATCTCGTTTCGAGGTCTTCCTTCTCTGACACGACCCTGCTGATGATGTTCTCGAGGCTCTTTATCTTGTTCTCAGCATTCGAAAGGCTGATCCTGGCCTCTGTCACGCTTTCGCGCGCCTCATCGAGCGCAGCTTTGCGTTTCTCGTAATTCTCGGAAGCCTCTTCTATCTCCTTGTTTATCTTTTCGATCTCAGCCTCGGCGTCCGCGCTCTCGCCCCTGAGACCTGTCATGGTATCTGAAGACTTCTTATACTGCTCTTCGAGAGCTTCGAGCTCTTTCCTGTTGTTCTCGACCTTTTTCCTGAGCTCTTCGGCATCTCTTCTGTCTCTTTCCATATCATCGTTCAGGGCTTTTATCCTGAAGCTGCAGTTCTGCCTCGTCTCATTGCATTTGTCGAGCTCAGCCATGAGTTCCTCGCCGCGGCGGCTTATCTCATTTGCCTTGTCCCTTATCGCGTTGTATTTTTTCTCCGCTTCCGCAGCCTCGTTATCGAGTTTCGCTATCTCGTTCCTCCTGCTCAGGAGGCCTGTGCCTGAAGACTTGTATGCTCCGCCTGTTATGGCACCGCTCGCGCTCACGACTTCGCCGTCGAGCGTGACGAGCCTCATGCCCGGGACAGCCTTCTTTGAAAGCGCAATGGCCGTGTCTATGCTGTCCACGATGGCTGTGCGGCCGAGGAGATATTTCATTATGCCGTCGTAACGGCTGTCATATTTTACTATATCCGACGCGAGTCCCTTAAAGCCCCTGTCTGAGGCGAGTTCGCCCGGTACCTGGACAGCTCTTCCCCTGACTGATGTCACAGGAAGGAATGTCAGCCTGCCGGCTCTCTTTCTCTTGAGCTCCATTACGGCGTTCCTCGCGCTCATGTCATCTGCAGTTACGATGTTCTGCTTTCCGGCGCCAAGGGCTGTCTCTATAGCTGTCTCCATGCCGAACGGCACGTCGATGAGCTCAGCCACGACTCCTTCTATTCCCTTTAAACCGGAGTTCATGATAAAGCGTACAGGGTAGTTATACCCTTCGTAGCTGCTTTCCATCTCCTTAAGGGCATTGCGGCGCGCAATGAGCTTGTTCAGTCTGTTTGCCGCCTCCTGGGAAGACTTCTGCACATCGGCCTGCTCAGCCTTGAGGCTGTTTATCTCAGCCGTCGTGTTCCTTATCGCTTCATCATTATCGCTGCCCGCCTTTTCAGCTTCTCTTAAGTCTTCTTCAGCCTCCTTCAGCTTCTTATCAGCCTCGGCAGACTGTTCAGCGAGTTTCTCGTTTTCGTCCGCTATCTCCTTCTTCCTGTTCTCCATAGAAGTAAGATAGCTCTCGACGCTCCTCGCCTCGCTCTTTTTCTCTGCCGCCTTGCTGTGCAGGGCAAAAAGCCTGTCGTTCCCGCCGTTCACAATATCCGAGAGGCCTTTTGACTCCTCTTCAAGTCTCGAAAGGTTC
>JBJETC010000266.1:0-1590 GCA_051883115.1 Anaerovoracaceae bacterium | reverse complement strand
AAAAGCCGCTGAGCGTTTTTACAATGTAGCAAAGGGGATCCATATAGATTACGGAAAACTGAGTCTCGGCTTCAAGATCTCTATCGGCATCACATCTGTCCGCGATACAGACGATATGTCAAGCATAGTCTCCCGTGCAGACAGATACATGTTCGAAGCCAAGGAAGGACACAGAGCAAAAAAAATCGTAACTGACGACAGCACTCATCTTTCCGAGCTCCATCCGAAAAACGACGGTCGCAGATAGATCCCGGCCCTGCACATTAAGGCTTTCATACGAAAAAACAAAGGCACTCCGGATAACGGAGTGCCTTTTCTTATCTTACCGTGTTCAGTTTTTTCCCTGTATCAAATGGACTCCGGGTCTGGATTCAGATAAGTTTCGGGATCACATAACGCTTCGGCAGGCGTCTTTGACCAGGACCGTATCCCTTGTGATAGATATATCCGGTCCTGCCGTAGCATCTTATCTGGCGCTTTACTAATTTACCGTTCTTTATGATGACCCTGTCGAGCCTTTCGCCTGTCTTACCTTTTATCTGATACAAAATCAGGCCGCTGTGCGATCCTGTGCCCTTCAGGAACGCCGTCGAATATTTTTCCTTTATCTTCCCCAGATAGCGAACCTTGCCCTTCTTACACGTGTAGATGCGGTCATATCTTCTTCCGCGCTGCACAGTCCTTACTACGAGTTCAGGAACGCCATCCTCATTCATGTCGACCAGGCCGTTTTTCATATAGCGTACCCTGCCTTTCGACCAGTATCTTGCATATCTGAGCGATCTTATCTTCCTGATATACGCTTTCTTCGCGCTGCGTGAGACAGAGGCCGGCTCCGCATACTTAGGGACTTTTTTCATCCTATCGACGGCACGGTCCATGTCATCGTTCTCATACCAGTTCAGCGCTTCATCCATGTTTTCATCTGCGGTCTCAGTATTATCAGGGTCGAGGACAGTCACATGCTGCACCGCTGTCACTCTTGTCGGAGCCGATGGCTTGCCTTCGTGATCCTCGAACAGAATGTCGAATGTTATCCTGACATCTGTCTCTCCCGGACTGCTGCCGGCATAATTTACCGCACCGTGATCCTGATCGACACTTATGTCTTTAACTATTTCAGGATCATCAGCGATCATGCTGACGACATTCAGCCCGCTTATATGATATTCCCCGAGGATCAAAGTATTCGGGAATTCGCCGAACGGCCAGTTCACCTCTGCCCCGTCGACTTTCATCGCGAGTCTCGACTGCTCCGACGGCTCACCTTCAACAGGGTCAGTGAAATATTCTCCCGGCTGTGTCTGCGCCTCCTTCACGCTGAAATCGATCTCCCACGCATGGGCATCGCGGTACGTCGTATCCTCACCTTCCGCAAATGCAGGCGCGGCAAAGAGCAGAGCCATTACAAGGGATAAAAGAACCGTGAATATCTTTTTCCTCATCATTTCCATAACTATCACTTCCTTTCATCATTTCCATCCTGGAATCAGGTAAAGCCAGCGCCTCAAAACTTGCTTTCCCTTATTTTATATTTACAAAAAACGACGGGAAAAGTCACTATCGTTAATGACAGTCCGGTTTTTCCAC
>JBJETC010000265.1:0-1593 GCA_051883115.1 Anaerovoracaceae bacterium | reverse complement strand
TATATTACCATGTTGTAACATAATTAAAATTACGTTAAAAATATTTTTCTAAATGTTGCATATGTCATAGTTTGTTCCTGTGACGGCTGATACTATAAAGAAAATAGATCATGCAGGGAGCCCGGACGATCCGAAGCCGGGTCTCGACACGTTAAGGATGATATGCTGAATGGAAATGGAGGTAATCATGTTATTCCAAACGACTCAGGAACATGAGGAATTCAGGGCAATGGTGAGAGGATTCGCTGAGGAAGCTTTCAAGTCCTCAGCTTTCAAGTTCGACCAGGAAAATGAATTCCCTGAAGAAGCAGTAAAAAAAATGGGTGAGCTCGGTCTCATGGGTATTCCTTATCCTAAGAAATACGGAGGCGCAGGCCTTGATGTTATAAGCTACGCGATCGCTGTAGAAGAGCTCGCGAGAGTGGATGGAGGCGCAGGAGTTATCCTTTCGGCGCACGTTTCTCTCGGCTCATACCCGATATTCGCTTTCGGAACAGAAGCTCAGAAAAAGAAATACCTCGTACCGCTTGCAAAAGGCGAAAAGCTCGGAGCTTTCGGACTTACTGAGACGAACGCAGGATCAGACGCGAGCAAGACAGAGACTACAGCAGTTCTCGAAGGCGACCACTATGTGCTGAACGGCGGCAAGATCTTCATCACGAACGCTCCGATCGCTGATACATACGTTGTTTTCGCTGTTACGGAGCCTGGCATGGGCAACCACGGCATCAGCGCCTTCATCGTGGAAAAAGGCTGGGAAGGATTTACATTTAGTGACCATTACGACAAAATGGGCATCAGATCTTCCTCAACAGCCGAGCTTCACTTCGATAATGTGAAGGTCCCTAAGGAGAACCTCCTCGGTGAGGAAGGCCAGGGCTTCAAAATTGCTCTTGCAACACTTGACGGCGGAAGGATCGGTATCGCGGCGCAGGCGCTCGGCATCGGACAGGGCGCTTTCGAGCACGCAAAAGAGTATGCGCTCGAGCGTGAGCAGTTCAACATGCCTATAGCTTTCCAGGAAGTAAACCAGTTCAAGTTCGCTGATATGGCGATAAAGCTGAGGAGTGCGAGATTCCTCGTTTACTCTGCTGCTGAACTCAAGGAAAACCACGAAGAGTACGGCATGGAAGCTGCCATGGCTAAGGCATACGCTTCAGACGCGGCAGTATGGATAGCAAATGAAGCGCTCCAGATCTACGGCGGCAGCGGATTCATGAAGGGCATGGAAGTAGAGCGTTCATACAGAGATGCCAAGATAACGCAGATCTACGAAGGGACAAACGAGATCCAGAGACTCGTCGTAGCTACACATATCCTTGGCAAGGCGCCTAAGATGACTGTCGGCTCTCTGAAGGAAAAAGGAGCCATCACAGGACAGCGCAAGAAGCAGATGTTCAAGGGCTCGCCTCAGGAGCAGGTAGATCAGCTCGTTGAAGCTCTTAAGAACGACGGCTTCGACTTTACGGTCGGCATAGACCCGTGGACGCCTATAGCAGACGCTGACAGAGTCGTTTCAGCCGGAAAGGGCATCGGCGCCAAAGAGAACATGAAGCTTATAGAAGACCTCGCTAAGCAGGCAGGAGCTGCGAT
>JBJETC010000264.1:0-1600 GCA_051883115.1 Anaerovoracaceae bacterium | reverse complement strand
TCTTCTTCTCCGGATCGGCTTTTTTCAGGAGCTTCCCCGTGTCGCGGATGTATTCCCACGCGATGAGAGGCTCGTTGTATGTAAAAGCTATACCGAGATTCCCCCTGACTGACATCGCGAGATCAGCGAGTTCCTCAGGTGATACCGTCCTGTAAGGGATATCGCCTTCACCTGCCTGCGATATCTCATGGTTCTGGCAGAACGGGCAGGCCAGACTGCAGCCGAACGAACCCACTGACAGTATCATGCTCCCCGGGAAAAACCTCGCGAACGGTTTTTTCTCTATCGGATCCATGCTTATCGAAGTAAGTTTACCGTAATTTACAGGCACGATCCTGCCGTCCCTGTTCATCCTCGCGCGGCAGGACCCTGTCTGCCCCGGGGAAAGCGAGCACGCGTGAGGACATGTCCCGCAGACTGCGCGATCTTTATTTACTTTACCAGCTTTGTCACCTTTCATTTCGTCACTCATGGCGTACCACCTCGAAACGCGAGAGCTCGAGTCTCGGGTCTTTCGGGTCGATATTCCCTTTCCGGCACGCTATCTCTATCTGCTGACCGACCGTGTCCACACCGTCTATATCAGGGAGCAGGAGCCCGAGATGGCCGTCAGGCGTAGAACATATCACGCCGTATCTCTTTACGTCGAGCTCGTCAGGGCCGTCTATGCGCTCTGCTTCTCCGAGCACGTCAACACTTACAGTCAGGAACGGGAGCTCCTGCTCGTCGACTGGATCGAACCTGAAATCACGCGAGCACGCGCTTATAGCGTTCTTTATGATCTCCTCGGCGATGTTCTTTCTCTGCGGTTCTATCGTTCCGATACAGCCGCGCAGGTCGCCGCACTCGTGGATCGACACGAAGACCCCTGCCTTTTTCTCAAGGAGCCCTTCCGGGATATCATCCGGTATATCGATCTCGCGTCCGTATTTTACCCATGAGTAAATGGAGTCCCTTGCGAGTTTTACGAGCGGGTCCGTCACGTTTTTCGACTTCTCCTCCAGCTTTTTTTCGTATTTTTCAAGGAAATGCCTGCTGTCGTCCCTGCCTGTGACCTCATAGCTCACGAAACCGTATCCGACGCCGAGCGTTGCCTCGTGCGTCATCACATGAGGCTTTACAGCAAGTCCGTCAAGCGCTCCGGCCATGATCACGAACGAGCGGTGCCCGCACTCCTCAGCTTTCTCGAGGAATACAGGGTCGTATTCCAGCAGTTCTCCGAAATCGGCGCTGCCCATGGTCTTCATGATCTTTTCATCGTAAACAGGTCCTTCAGGGTGAAGACCGTAAGGCCCGTCTACCCTCTGGCAGTGCGAAAGGTCGCCCGAAGCGACGTATACGACGCGCTTCCCGGAAGCGCTGCATGCCTCCTGTATCGCCTGCCCCAGCCTGTAATGCTCCGTCATCGGGAAACCTGAGAGGCCGACCCTCACGAGCTTGTAGTCAGTATATTTTTTATTGATAAAATAAAGCGGGACCATCGTTCCCTGATCGAGCAGAGGATCTCTCTCATACTCAGTCCCCGCCTGTATCCCTTTTTCCGCGCAAATCTTCGATATCGATCCCGCGAGTTCCTCGTCGTAATCAACATCCATTGACA
>JBJETC010000263.1:0-1604 GCA_051883115.1 Anaerovoracaceae bacterium | reverse complement strand
CAGAACATGTAGGGTAAAACCTGCATGTGGGAGGGAACAGAGGTGAAATAAATATCTGATAAAAGCGTATCATCAGTATCATCACTCTGCTTATTCCACGGCTGATAATTCCCATTATCTGATACCCGTCCTTTTAAGCGCTCTTTTAATCGAGCTTTTTACATTGCAGCACTTCTGACTGCAGATCCCCTGTCTCGCGATAAAAATGATGTCATAGCCATCGGGAAGCGGCTTTTCCATCTGTATAAGCCTCAGGCTTTCTCGCATCAGTCGTCTCGCGCGGTTCCTGCAGACACTGTTACCTATCTTCTTACTCGCGAGAAAAGCGATCCTGTTGTATCCAAGGCCGTTTTTTCTGTAAAAAACGACGACATACCTGTCCGCCGCGGACTTTCCGCGCCTGTAGACATTATTGAAATCACTCTTCTTTCTGAGTACATTCTTACTTAACATAAATTAAGCTGACAGTCTTTTTCTTCCCTTTGCTCTTCTGCTCTTGATAACGTTTCTGCCGTTCTTTGTAGCCATTCTCTTGCGGAATCCGTGCTCTTTCTTTCTCTGCCTTGTCTTAGGCTGATATGTCTGTTTCATGTTTATTGCCTCCTGAAAATTACAATATTCCTGCACACTCTGAATTGAACGTGCGCATCAAATAATTATAATGATTCATCCTTTATATGTCAATTTTTTCGGGAAAATTCCCTTACCGGACGGAAATATATGTAAGGGCTGAAACTCCCCATTTTCCATATGACCGCCCCTTACCACATGCTTTATGCATAATTATATTAAAGTTATCCACATAATGTTCATAACTTAGACATTTATCCATTTTTCAATGGAAAAAAATTCTCCCTTGTATATGGATAACTTATTATGTAAAATTGAAATATCATTTTACGGAGACAGATATGGACGAACTCAACAAGCTGTGGCAGCAGACACTCAAAATCATAAAAGACCAGACGACACCTGTCAGCTACAAGACATGGTTCCTTCAGATAAGGACGAGAGAACTGGACAAGGCGGCCAGGATCCTCTATCTCGAAGCTGACGAGGATTTTGTCGTAAATATACTCAATAACAGGTATCTCCCGATGATCGAGGAAAGCGTCGGGAAAACTTTCGGGCAGGGATACAAAGTAATAATAAATAACAAAAAATCATACGACGACCCTGCTGATTCTTTCATAACGCCTGAAATGCCTCATGTGAACGCAAATCACTACCAGGGGACATTCACGCGCGATCTCAACAAGCAGAACATCTTCAATCCAAAATACACATTCGATAACTTCGTCGTCGGCAACGGCAACAGGTACGCTCAGGCAGCAGCCCTCGCAGTCGCGGAGGCTCCATCCCAGGCATACAACCCGCTCTTCATATACGGCGGCTCAGGCCTCGGAAAAACGCATCTCATGCACGCGATAGGGATCTACCTGCTCGAGCACAACGAAGATATCAACGTGCTCTACGTCTCATCCGAGATGTTCACGAACGAACTCATCAAAGCCCTCGGCGACAACAACACGAGAG
Organism: Anaerovoracaceae bacterium; assembly: GCA_051883115.1. Classification (GTDB taxonomy): domain Bacteria; phylum Bacillota; class Clostridia; order Peptostreptococcales; family Anaerovoracaceae; genus Aminicella. The sequence continues at coordinate 68 of JBJETC010000263.1, read as the reverse complement.
CCTTCAAGAACAAGTACAGGAAAGTCGACGTTCTCCTCATAGACGATATCCAGTTCCTTGAGGGAAAA
>JBJETC010000262.1:0-1613 GCA_051883115.1 Anaerovoracaceae bacterium | reverse complement strand
AGAATTGGGAAATATTGCTGTCATAATATGACATATTTTCAAGTTTGTATATATACTGCATTTGTCGTGATATATAAATAATGATATAATTTGAACATAGGAAAATTATTAGGAGGCATTTTATGGTTACTATCAACCTGAAACTTCTGCTGACGAGCTTCGTGCTCATCGCTCTGCTCGTACTTCTCGTGTATCTGGTAGTCCTGACGATCAATCTCATTAAGACCGTCAAGAAGGCCAACGGCTTACTTGATGACGCGTCGAAGGTGACGAACGTTGCCGCGAAACATGCCGGCGACGCAGACCAGATAGTTGGTGACGTTACTTCAGCTCTCAACGACCTATCCACAGCTGTAAAGGGCAACACGAGTCTTATAGGTGCTGTTGTCAACCTCGGTAAGGCTGTCGCTTCAAGCGTTTCATATATTAAGCACTTGAGCGGCGAAGATAAAAACAGCAGGGAATAAATAAGCGTGTCCTTTTTTTAGCTGTCCCCGATGGACAGCAGTTTTGCAGTGTTGTTGATGTTTTTTTTGAGAAAGGATCAAAAATGAAAGCAACGGGAATAGTTAGACCGGTCGACGGACTCGGCCGTGTCGTCATACCTATCGAGCTCAGGAGGACTCTGGGGATCAATAAGGATGACGCTCTTGAGATCTTCGTGGAAGGTGACAGCATAGTGCTCAAGAAGTACATGCCTTGCTGCGTTTTCTGCGGAGAGGCAGATAACGTCAAAATGATCCATGGAAAATACATTTGTGAAAACTGTCTCAAGGAGCTCAAGAATCTTTAACAAACAGCCCGCCTGCCAGTAGGCAGGCTTTTTTTAACGTTATTGCATTTACTGCCATATTCTGTATACTATTAAGGAATGGTAAAAACGGAGGGTAAATTTGGCAAAATTCCTTGTTCAAAAAAGTGGTCCGCTCAGCGGTGAAGTGTACGTCAGCGGGGCGAAAAATTCGGTTCTTCCCCTGATGGCAGCAGCGATGCTCGCGGACAGTAAATGCGTCATAAGTGACGTGCCGGACCTCAGAGATGTTAAGGTGATGAAGGGCATACTGAATTCCCTGGGCATTGAAACGAAGGATCTGGGGGATTCGGTACTTGAGATAGAATCCGGAGAGATAAAGACAAACGAAGCTGATTACGATCTCGTCAAGAGGATGAGAGCGTCTTTTCTTGTGATGGGCCCGCTTCTCGCGAAGACAGGCAGGGCCAGGGTGCACATGCCGGGAGGCTGCAGTATAGGCTCAAGGCCTATCGACCTGCATCTCAAGGGTTTCAGGGCGCTCGGAGCAAAGATCGTGAGCGGCGATACGTACGCGGAGGCGACTGCGCCTGAGGGCGGGCTCCGCGGCGCTGAGATATACCTGGACTTCCCGAGCGTAGGAGCGACGGAGAACATCATCATGGCTGCAGTGCTTGCAAAAGGATCTACTGTCCTCGAGAACGCGGCGCAGGAGCCTGAGATCGTCGATCTCGCGAACTTTCTCAATAAAATGGGAGCGAGAGTCAGGGGCGCCGGAACAGATACTATAAAGATCGAAGGCGTCGAGAAGCTCCACGGCTGCGAGCACACAGTGATCCCGGACAGGATAGAAGCCGGGACT
>JBJETC010000261.1:0-1621 GCA_051883115.1 Anaerovoracaceae bacterium | reverse complement strand
CTGCGGACCATGCAGCACGGCATGCATAGACAGACTCATGAATGAAGGAGATTATGACATCACCGTTTTTTATTATAATCCCTGCATAAACGACAGGGAGGAGTATGAGAAACGCAAGCAGAACCAGATCATGTATATAAACGCCATCAACGATGACGGAAGGTACGGCGGCAGGAAAGTATCGTTCGTAGAAGGCGATTATTTCCCTGAGGAGTACCTTGAGCTCGTGAAGGGATTCGAGAACGAGCCTGAAGGCGGCAGGAGGTGCACGATATGCTTCACTCAGCGTCTCAGGGCCGCGGCTTCATACGCGCTCGGGCACGGATACGACTGCTTCACGACAACGCTCACAGTCAGCCCGTATAAGAACTATCCGCTCATATCATCTATCGGGAAGAAAACGGCGGATGAGCTCGGCATCAGATACCTTGATATGGATTTCAAGAAAAAGGCCGGCTTCGAGAAGAGCGTAAAGCTGTCAAAGGCATACGGACTCTACAGGCAGAACTACTGCGGCTGCGATTTTTCAAAACGCACGGGCGGCGGCGCCGCTGAGCCTGAAAGACCGGCAGCTTCAAAAGACGATGGACACAGCGTCGATACTGACGCTGTTCTTTAGATATTATCACTCAAGATCAAAAGGGGAAAAGTTATGTCAAAGCTGATTTTACCGGAGGGTTACGACCCTATACTGGAACCTGTCCAGACACAGAGAGCGATCCACAAGATCAAGAATTATTTCCAGGACGAGATAAGATACGGACTCAGCCTGAGACGTGTTACAGCGCCGCTCATCGTTGATCCGTCTACAGGAATGAACGATAACCTTAACGGTGTCGAGAGAAGGGTGTCTTTTACCATCAAAGACATGGACGAAAGGCCGGCCGAGGTCGTTCAGTCGCTCGCGAAATGGAAACGCTATGCGCTCGGGAAATACGACGTTGAACCGGGCCACGGCATTTACACTGATATGAACGCCATAAGGCGCGACGAGGAGCTCGACAACCTCCATTCACTCTACGTAGACCAGTGGGACTGGGAAAAGGTCATCTCCCGCAATCAGAGGACTGCTGAGTACCTGCACGAGACGGTCGAGACTATCTACAACTGCATCCTGAACTTAAACGACTTCGTTAACAGGACGATAAGGGACATCCACAACGATCTCCCTAACGAGATATATTTCGTAACATCGCAGGAGCTCGAGGACAAATACCCTGACCTCGATCCTAAGGAAAGGGAGAACGCGTGCTGCCGCGAGCACCGCGCCATTTTCGTAGAGAAGATAGGCGGACCGCTCAGATCAGGCAAGAAGCACGACGGACGCTCACCTGACTACGATGACTGGGAACTCAACGGAGACATCATCCTCTGGGATGACGTCCTCGATCTGGCACTCGAGATCTCATCGATGGGTATCAGAGTAGACGCTGGATCGATGGACAGACAGCTCTCCATGGCTGGCTGCGACGACAGAAGGGAACTTCCTTTCCAGAAGGCAGTCCTGAACGATGAACTCCCGCTCTCGATAGGCGGAGGTATCGGCCAGAGCAGGCTCTGCATGTTTTTCCTGAGAAAAGCCCATATAGGCGAAGTACAGGTTTCTGTATGGCCTGAGGAC
>JBJETC010000260.1:0-1623 GCA_051883115.1 Anaerovoracaceae bacterium | reverse complement strand
AGAATAGAAGTAAATTTTCATAATGGGAAAAAAGAAGGCCGGGAACAGCCGGCATACTTCATAATAAAAGCTTCGGGCGTGCCCGAAGCTTTGTTTTTTGTCAGGATGACCTGGATATATGGCCGGTCTGCCGGCTTTTTCACATTATTTTTATCAGTATCCCCACTTGTCGAGAGCGATAGACACTCCGAGCTGGAATACAGCGAAGAAGGAGTTTATGATCCTGTCGTCGACGTCTTCCTTCTGGAACTCAGGCTCGAGGAGCTTCGTCCACGTGCCGTAAAGGCCGATCTGGAACCTCTCCCAGTCGTCAGGAGACTCGCAGACCTTTGAAACTATGTCGTTTGAGGATCTCTGCATCACGTTCGTGTACAGGATGTTGTCGTATCCTTCCTCTTCGAAGCCCTCAGGCTTTACGTGCCACTGGACGGCGTATTCCATGCCTGCTGTGAGGCAGTACCTCATGACGTTGTAATAGTAGACGTTCGCGTCGTTATTGCACTGCTTTATGAGCTGATCGTCCCTCAGGACGGATAAAACGAACTGATCGCGTTTTGGCTTGAGGTCAGGCACGGCGAGCACACCCTGCTCAGCGAAGCCCATGACCTTGGCGAATTCATGAAAAAGCTGCTCTGCGTCTTTGTAAAATTGTCTTATTTCTGCGTTTACCATGTTTTTTCTCCAAAATAAAAAATAGTTATATTGATTATATCATCACGTTTATATTTTGTCATATTTTTGGAATATGGCCGGGCGGGCTTTTTTCCGGGCGCATTGTCGTGATATCATGGAGAAAAGGGGGTATGAGAGATGAAGATCACTCAGATACAGACACATGTGTATGATGACAAGCAGAAAAACCTGGACGAGGCGGCTGAGCTCGTGCAGAAGGCCGCGGCCGAAGGCGCTGATGTCGTGACGCTCGGCGAGATGTTCTGCTGCCCTTACATAACGAAGCTGTTCGGGAAATACGCGGAGCCGGAGGGCGGTGACACGTGGAAGTTCCTGAGCGGGCTGGCGCGCGATGCGGGAGTTTGGCTCTCGCCGGGGACGGTGCCGGAGCTTGACGAAGACGGGAACATCTCGAACACGGCGTATGTTTTTGACAGGGACGGCAGGCAGGCCGCGAAATACAGGAAAATGCACATGTTCGACATACAGATAAAAAACGGCCAGCACTACAGGGAGTCGGACGCTCTGACGGCGGGAGACAGCATCGCCGTTTTCGACACGGAGTTCGGGAAGATGGGCGTCGAGATATGCTTTGACATAAGGTTCCCGGAGCTTTCGAGGCTCATGGTGCTGAAAGGCGCGAGAGTGATACTCGTGCCGGCATGCTTCAACATGACGTCCGGGCCGGTCCACTGGGAGCTGCTTTTCAAGGCGAGAGCCGTAGACGATCAGTGCTTTTTCGCGGCGACGTCATGCGCCAGGGACGACAGCAGGCCGTACAGGACGTGGGGCCATTCGCTCGTTACAGGCCCGTGGGCCGATGTGAAAAACGAGGCTGATGAAAAGCCGGGCATGATCTCGACTGAGATAGATCTCGATGAGGTAGACAGGATACGCGCCCAGCTGCCGCTGCTTTCGGCGCGCAGGACGGACGTGTACGATGTAAGGGAA
>JBJETC010000259.1:0-1627 GCA_051883115.1 Anaerovoracaceae bacterium | reverse complement strand
TGAGGTCAAAAATAGCGTAAAGGCACAGTACCACTACCGCCAGCAGTATCAGCACCCAGCCCTGCCATGTCGTAAAGAGGAACTTGAAATCCCCTGTGGTTATGGCTTCATGACCTGTCGATGATATGAGCACGCTGCTCAGCATCCTTATGCCGTAGAGCACGACGCTCAGGATCACAGCAGATACGATCTGGTAATACAGTATGCCCGGTATGGTCTGGAAATACGGCCAAAGGCGCCACTTCCCGCTGTCTCCGCCTGTCTCAGCCTTCGCGTTATCTGCGGCACCGTTCCCTGCCGCTGCGGCTTCATCTGCCGTCACTTTTTTCTTCATGTCAGTCTTCATTTTTCAGCACATAGATACCTGGTTAATTTACCGTTATTTTAACTTCGTCAGCGATACCGCACTGAGCATATACGTATATGCTGCAGGTACCGGCTTTCTTCGCTGTTACACGTCCGTTCCTGTCTACTGATGCGACAGACGGATCTGAACTCCTCCACCGTAATACAGGAACATGCTTCAATTTCAGGAACCTGCGGCCTTTTTTAAGCTTAGTCTGTCTTGCATTTATCACTGCTGTTTTCCCCGCTGTAAGTGCGAGGCTCTCAGGCGACGCTTCTATTGATCTCGCATCGGTGTACCTTGAGCTGTATCCTCCAGCTACTGCATGAGCTGAATATGATGACGCAATATATTTTTTCTTTCCGTCAACATACTTGTATGCTTTTACCTTGTATTTGTAGATCACACCTTTTTTCAGGTGTTTTTTCGTGTATGCGGCAGATTTTACCGAAAGCAGCCTGCTGAACTCCTTCCCGCACTTCGCAAAATAGAGCTCGTATCCGTCAGCGCCATCTACCTTCGTCCAGGAAAGTTTTTCCGCTGTTTTTCCCGATCGAACGGCCTTGATGTTGAGCAAAGGTTTGGCTGTACTTTTATCAGGTACCGACGGCTCATTCTTTTCCCATTTTGCATAAAGAACTACGCTCTCATTTACCGGCTCGGAAAAATCAAATGCGCGCATGCACTCTTTGTCTGAATACCATCCGGCAAACTCATATCCTTCTTTTACCGGCTGCTCCGGTTCTGACGCCTTCATCCCCGGCTCCACAAACTGAGTACTGACGCTGCTGCCGCCGTTTGTATCGAATAAGACGACATACATATCAGGCGCCGGCTCTTCATTCTTTTTCCATTTAGCGTATAGGGTCATGTCACCGGTGCTGCCTTTAGCTATCTTGATTATCTTATGACCTTCAAAGCCGGCGTTATCATACCAGCCGGCAAATGTGTATCCGTCTCTACCCGGAGCTTCCAATGCGATATCATCTGACTCAACAGTGTATTCCGAAGGATTCGCCGCTGCGATCTGCCCTCCGTTAAGCTCGTATTTTATCTTGTATTTCGCGAGACCCCACTTTGCGTAAAATTTAAGTTTTCCAATCGTGCCTGCCGCGATTTTTTTCTCAGGCTCGCCTGAAAGATCAGCTTTCTTATACCAGCCTCCGAATGCGTATCCAGCTCGTGTCCAGTCAGCAGGAAGTACGGTATCAGCCGAAGGATCATATTCAGTGAGGCCTGTCCCCATACCGCCGTTTCCTTCCAGTTCGACTGTACAAGGCA
>JBJETC010000258.1:0-8954 GCA_051883115.1 Anaerovoracaceae bacterium | reverse complement strand
AAGACCGGGCAACGGCATCTGCCACCAGGTACACCTCGAGAGATTCGGCGTGCCGGGCAAGACGCTCATAGGCTCGGACAGCCATACGCCTACGGGCGGAGGCATCGGCATGCTCGCCATGGGCGCGGGCGGACTTGATGTAGCAGTCGCAATGGGCGGCGGACCTTACTACATCACGATGCCGAAGATGTACAAGGTCAACCTCACGGGCAGCCTCAAGCCTTTTGTCACAGCAAAGGACATAAGCCTTGAGATCCTGAGGATCCTCTCGGTAAAAGGCGGCGTCGGCGCCATCATCGAGTGGGGCGGCCCGGGAATCAAGTCACTTTCAGTACCTGAAAGAGCGACGATCACGAACATGGGCACAGAGCTCGGCGCGACGACATCTATCTTCCCTTCGGACGAGGTCACGAAAGCGTTCCTCGAAGCTGAAGGCAGGGGACAGGACTTCGTTCCTCTCGAGAGCGACGAAGACGCTGTATATGATAAAGTCATCAACATAGATCTCGACACGCTCACACCGAAGATCGCATGCCCGCACATGCCGGACAAGGTCGTAGACGTAAGCTCCCTCAAAGGGACGAAGGTCGATCAGGTCTGCATCGGTTCATGCACGAACTCATCGCTCTACGACATGCTGAAAGTCGCAGCGCTCCTGAGAGGCAGGACGATAAAGCCGTCAGTCAGCCTTTCGATCTCATGCGGATCAAAGCAGGTCCTGACGATGCTTTCAGACTGCGGAGCACTTTCCGACATCCTGCACAGCGGCGCGAGACTCCTCGAGTGCGCATGCGGACCTTGCATCGGGATGGGCTTCTCGCCTAACTCAGGCGGCGTATCGCTCAGGACGTTCAACAGGAACTTCGAAGGACGCTCCGGAACACCTGACGGAAAAGTTTACCTCGTATCGCCTGAGACAGCAGTGGCCGCAGCGATCACGGGAGAGATCACAGACCCGAGACTCCTGGGCGACATGCCTAAGGTAGTGATGCCGGAGAGCTTCAGGATAGACGACTCGGCCATCATCGAGCCTGCAGCTGCAGGAGCAGAGGCTGACGCCGTTGAGATCCTCAAGGGACCGAACATCCACGAGTGCCCTGTAGGAGAGCCGCTTCAGGATGAATTCAGAGCGCCGCTCATCCTTAAGGTCGGAGACAACATCACGACAGACCACATCATGCCTGCCGGATCGAAGATCCTTCCTTACCGCTCGAACGTTCCAAAGCTCTCGGAGTTCTGCTTCGGCGTATGCGACAAGACATTCCCGGAGAGAGCGAAGAAAGCCGGCAGGAGCATCATCGTCGGCGGCGAAAACTACGGCCAGGGCTCATCGCGTGAGCACGCGGCACTCGTTCCTCTTTACCTCGGCGTAAGAGTCGTGGTAACGAAGAGCTTTGCGAGGATCCACGTCGCGAACCTCATTAACGCGGGCATCATGCCGCTCACATTTGCCGATCCTGCTGATTACGACAAGGTCGACCAGGGAGACGAACTCGTGCTCACAGGCATACTCGACGGCCTCGACACAGGCGTGATGACTATGAGAGACGAGACAAAAGGCATAGACATCAAGCTCAATGCCGTGTTCACTGACAGGCAGAAGGAGATGCTGAAGGACGGCGGCCTTCTCAAGTATGTCGCTGCAAGAGCAAACGACTGATGATGCCCGGAGGAACTGAAAATGTTCAAGAAGAAAAATAAGGAAATAAAGCCTGGTTCAATGAAGGAGCTGATAAATTTGGGAATGAAAGAATACGATTACATGGATAAAGTCAATGACGCATGCGGACAGTTCAGGTCGCTCCTCCTCGAGCAGCTCGAGAGAGTAGACAACATGAAGTCCGACACGAGGGCGCCGAAGGATTTCAGCAGCCTGACACCGATCACGATCGGCGTATGCCCGGGAGACGGCATAGGACCTATCATCTGCGAGCAGGCAGAGAGGATCCTGAAATATCTCCTCAGGGATGAGATAGATGCAGGGAAGATCGTCATCAAGGACATTAACGGCCTCACGATCGAGAACAGACTCGAGAAAAATCAGGCTATCCCTGACGATGTCCTCGCTGAGATAAAGGAATGCGACGTACTCCTCAAGGGACCTACGACGACACCTAAGGGCGGCACGATGGAAAGCGCCAACGTAGCTCTCCGCCGCGAGCTCGACCTTTACGCTAACGTAAGACCTGTAAAAGTCCCTGAAGAGGGAATAGACTGGATCTTCTTCCGCGAGAACACAGAGGGAGAATATGTACTCGGGAGCAAGGGCATAGACATCCCCGGCGAACTCTCGATGAACTTCAAGGTAACGACAGAGCCGGGCACGAAGAGGATCGCGAGAGCCGCTTTCGAATACGCCAAGGCCAACGGAAAAAACAATGTCGCTATCGTCACGAAGGCCAACATCATGAAGCAGACGGACGGCAACTTCTCGAGGATCTGCCACGAAGTCGCTGCCGACTATCCTGACATCACAGCAGATGACTGGTACATCGACATCATGACAGCCAACCTCCTAAAAGAAGACAGGAGAAGCGACTTCCAGGTATTCGTCCTTCCTAACCTCTACGGCGACATCATCACAGACGAAGCCGCACAGATCCAGGGCGGCGTAGGCACTGCGGGAAGCGCCAACATCGGCGACCAGTACGCGATGTTCGAAGCCATCCACGGTTCAGCTCCGAGGATGATCGAGAACGGATACGGCGATTACGCAAATCCTTCCAGCATGTTCAAGGCAGCCGAGATGCTGCTCCGCCACATCGGCAGGACAGCCGAGGCTGAAAAGCTCGACAAAGCCATGGAGATCTGCACTGAGACTGAGAAGAAATATGAAGTCACAGGAAGACCGAACGGAGCTACAGCAAAGGAGTTCACAGATTACGTCCTGAGCAGGCTCGTTTAGTCCCGGTCAGGCTCGTTTAACGGAAAAGCTTTTTTATGAAAAAACTTCTGTAAAAAAGTAAATATCAGAGTAAAAAAATAAAGACAGTCTGCAGGCGCCCCGGTATCATCATCCGGGACAGCCCGCCGGCTGTCTTTTTTCTTCATGTGTATGGCGCATACGCCTTATTTCAGGTTCTCCGGATTGAGCCCGTCGAGCTCCGTCATGACGAACCTTCCGTCTTTCCTCACGAGTTTCCCGTCGAACAGGATCTCGCCGCCGCCGTGCTCCGGACGCTGGATCATGACGAGGTCCCAGTGGACAGCGGATTTGTTCCCGTTGTACGCGTCTTCGTAACACATGCCCGGAGTGAGGTGGAAGCTCCCGGCGATCTTCTCGTCAAAGAGAGTGTCCTTCATCGGTTCGAGTATGTAAGGGTTCAGGCCGAACGAGAATTCGCCGAAGTATCTCGCGCCGTCATCGGTGTCGAGCATCGCGTTTATCCTGTCGTTGTCATTTGCCTCCGCTTTTACGATCTTTCCGTCTTTTATCTCGAAGCGGATGTCGCTGAACGTGAAACCCTGTTCCTGCGATACGGTGTTGTAGTGGATGTACCCGTTCATGGAATCCTTCACAGGCGCCGTGTAGACTTCGCCGTCAGGGATGTTGTAGCGGCCGTCGCATTTTACAGCCGGGATATCTTTTATCGAAAACTCGAGGTGTGTGTCAGGGCCGTTTATCTCTACGCGGTCAGTCCTGTCCATGAGCTCCTTGAGAGGGTCCATTGCCCTGCTCATCTTCGCGTAATCGAGAGTGCAGACCTTGTAATAGAAGTCGCTGAACTTTTCCTGGCTCGTTCCCGCGAGCTGCGCCATGGCGGCGTTAGGATATCTCAGGACGCACCACTTCGTGTTATCGCAGCGCTCGTCCACGACAGGCTCCATGTATTTATTGTAGAGATTCTGTTTCTCCTGAGGGACGTCGGCCTGCTCGCTGGAGTTTTCAGTGCCTCTGATGGCGATGTAGGCGTCCATCATTTTCATCTGGTGCATGAGGTAATCCTGCTCGGAAGCCATCTGGCCATCGCTGCAGCCGAGCATGATCTCGCGCTCTATGACGCTGTCGTTTATATTGACAAAAGGTTTCGCTCCTTTTTTATATACATCTTTAATGATCTCCGTGACGAGATCCCTGCTCTCGGCGCCTTCGTACTCGATGAGGACGTTCTCGCCTTCTTTTACGCTGCAGGAATAGTCTGTGAGGAGATCGGCAAGCCTGATGTTTCTCTGATCCATCTTTTCCCCCTTATCTTTTTTCCCTTTTTTCTTTGCCGTATATTTTCCTATTGTATCATGTTTTCGAGAAGAAACAAAAACTTTTCTTGCTTATTTGACTTGATTGTCGTATAATACTATTTTGCTATGTAAGTATTAAAGTGCAGAATTATAGTCAAAACGTGTAACCGCTGCAGCGAGCGGGTCACACGGATCGTTCGCCGTTTCTGCGTCAGGATTTTAAGGAGTGATGATTAATGCCAAAGCCAGTCAAAGTTGGTAGAAGAGAACGTAAATCATTCGGAACTATCGATGAAGTATGGCCGATGCCTAACCTTATTGGCATCCAGACTGACTCTTACAAATGGTTTTTAGAGAAGGGACTCAAGGAAGTCTTCGAGGACATTTCACCTATCCGTGACTACGCGGGCAACCTCAGCATAGAGTTCGGTGACTACGAATTCAGCGAGAACCCGAATTACGATGAGGAAGAGTGCAAGAGAAGAGACGTCACGTATTCCAAGTCTCTCAAAGTCACTGTAAGACTCGTCAACAACGAGACAGGAGAGATAAAGGAACAGAAGGTATTCATGGGAGACTTCCCGCTCATGACAGAGCAGGGAACGTTTGTCTACAACGGCGCTGAGCGAGTTATCGTAACACAGCTCGTTCGTTCGCCTGGTCCTTACTATACAGTAGAAGTAGATAAATCGAATAACAAGTTGTATTCGTCACAGGTCATCCCTACGAGAGGTGCCTGGATCGAGTACGAGACAGATTCGAACGGAGTGCTTTCCGTTCGTGTGGACAGGACGAGAAAACAGCCGCTGACTGTGCTGCTCCGTGCCATCGGTATCAGCAGCAATGAAGAGATCCTGGCTCTGTTCGGAACGGATGAACGTCTGAACAAGACACTTGAAAAGGATCCAACAACAGACCAGAATTCTGCCCTTAAGGAAATATACAAGAAACTGAGACCTGGCGAGCCTGCGACTGCTGACAGCGCAAGGACTCTGCTCAACGGACTCCTTTACGATCCGAAGAGATACGATCTTTCGAATGTAGGAAGATACAAGTACAACAAGAAGCTCGGCCTCTCGAACAGGCTCGAGAACGTATACGCAGACGAGGATGTAATAGATCCTAATACAGGAGAGATCCTCGCCGAAAAAGGCCAGTTCATAGATCAGGACCTCGCTAAGCAGATCGAGAACGCCGGCGTTGAGAGCGTAATGGCTTATGCTAACGATCCGGAGGATGTTACAAAAGTCATAGGCAACCGTTTTGTCGACATCGACCAGTATATCGAAGGAAAAGATATCGACAGAGAAGCGCTCAGGATCGACGACAAGGCATATTACCCTGTCCTGAAGGAGATCCTCGATCAGGATCTTTCTGACGAAGACCTGAAGCACACGCTCTACGAGCGCAGATATGAACTCTCGCCAAAGAACATCATCGTAGCCGACATCATCGCTTCGGCCAGCTATCTGCTGAACCTGCCTCACGGCATCGGCACGACAGATGATATCGACCATCTCGGCAACAGAAGACTGAGAACTGTCGGGGAACTTCTCCAGAACCAGTTCAGGATCGGTCTTGCCAGGATGGAGCGTGCCGTAAGGGAGAGAATGACGATCCAGGAGATGGATTCAGCTACTCCGCAGCAGCTGATCAATATCAGGCCTGTAACAGCGGCGATAAAGGAATTCTTCGGAAGTTCCCAGCTGTCACAGTTCATGGACCAGAACAACCCTCTGGCAGAGCTCACACACAAGAGAAGACTTTCCGCCCTCGGTCCCGGAGGACTGTCGCGTGAGAGAGCCGGATTCGAAGTACGAGACATACATCACTCCCACTACGGAAGGATGTGCCCTATAGAGACGCCTGAAGGACCTAACATCGGTCTTATCGGTTCCATCACTATCTACGGTGTCGTAAACAAGTACGGATTCATCGAGACACCGTACAGACTCGTAGATAAGGAAAAAGGGATCGTTACAAGGAACGTCAAGTATTTTGCAGCTGACGAGGAAGAGCGCAAGATCATCGCTGAGGCCAACGAGCCGCTCGACGAGGAAGGTCATTTTATCAACGAAAAGGTTGCCGGCAGAGGTATTGGCGGCCAGATCGATATGTACCCGAGAGAAGAAGTCGACATGATGGATGTTTCGCCTAAGCAGGTAGTATCAGTCGCTTCTGCCATGATCCCTTTCCTCGAGCACGATGACGCGCACCGTGCCCTCATGGGATCCAACATGCAGAGACAGGCAGTGCCTCTTCTCGTTACGGAAGCTCCTTATGTCGGAACAGGTATCGAGTACAAGGCTGCTACAGATTCAGGAGCTGTCATCCTCGCGAAACACGCCGGTACCGTTGAATTCGTCGACGCTGAAAGCATCAGGATCAGAAGAGACGACAACGGTGAGCTCGATAAATACACCCTGCTGAAGTTCAAGGGCTCCAACCAGGGAACATGCATCAACCAGAGACCTATCGTCATGAAGGGCGAGCACGTAGAAGAGAAAGAGACTATCGCAGACGGTCCTTCAACGAACCTCGGCGAGATCTCACTCGGAAAGAACCTGCTCATCGGCTTCACGACATGGGAAGGATACAACTACGAGGACGCCGTAGTGCTCAATGAGAGACTCGTTATAGACGACGTGCTCACATCCATACATATAGAACAGTATGAACTTGACGCCAGAGAGACAAAGCTCGGCGCCGAGGAGATAACGAAGGACATCCCGGGCGTAAGGGATGAAGACCTGAGGAACCTCGACGAGAACGGTATCATCAGGATCGGCGCTGAAGTCGATTCGACAGACATCCTCGTCGGAAAAGTTTCCCCTAAGGGAGAAAACGACCTTAGCGCAGAGGAAAGACTTCTCAGGGCCATCTTTACGGAGAAGGCAAGAGAGGTAAAGGACAACTCGCTCAGACTGCCTCACGGCGAGCACGGTATCGTCGTTGATGTCCAGACATTCTCGAGAGACGACGGGGACGAGCTCCCTCCAGGAGTAAACCAGCGCGTAAGGTGCTACATCGCCACGAAGATGAAGATCCAGGTCGGCGACAAGATGTCAGGACGTCACGGAAACAAGGGTGTAATCTCCAGGATCCTTCCTGAGGAAGACATGCCGTTCCTTGACGACGGAACACCGCTCCAGGTAATGCTGAACCCTCTGGGTGTACCATCCCGAATGAACGTCGGACAGGTCCTTGAGGTCCACCTCGGACTTGCAGCGGCAAAGAAAGGCTGGTACGTCGCAACGCCGGTATTCGACGGTGCCAAGTGGGACGACATCAGCAAGCTCCTGATCGACGCGGGATACTACACAGAAGAGACAGATCCTGAGACAGGAGAAAAAGTAAAGAAGGAAGTAACGAAGCTCAGAGTCCGTGACGGAAGGACAGGCGAATACTTCGAAAAGCCTATCACGGTCGGATACATGTACATGCTCAAGCTCCACCATCTCGTAGACGATAAGATCCACGCGAGGAGCACAGGCCCGTACTCCCTCGTGACGCAGCAGCCGCTCGGCGGAAAAGCCCAGTTCGGCGGACAGCGTTTCGGAGAAATGGAGGTTTGGGCACTCGAAGCTTACGGCGCTGCATACACTCTTCAGGAGATCCTGACAGTCAAGTCGGATGATATCGTAGGAAGAGTCAACACATATGAAGCCATCGTAAATGGCAAGAACATCCCTGAGCCGGGTATCCCTGAATCATTCAAGGTACTCGTAAAAGAGCTGCAGAGTCTTGCTCTCGATATCAGAGTCCTCGACGAGAACGGCGAGGAGATCGAGCTCAAGGAAATGACAGACTATGAGGAGCCTAGGGAGATCGACAGCATCATGCGCCTCGGCGCAAGAGACGTCCGCATGGACGACAGCGAATGGCTCAAGAACGGATATACTGAGGAACAGCCTGATTCCGCCAATGCGGGTATAGCGGACACGACAGGCAGCGATACTGACGAAGATCTGTAGGAAATGGAGGTAAACCTGTGTCTGTAGATGAAAAATCTAAAAAGAACAGCTATATCGAGTCTAGCAACTTTGATTCGTTGCAGATAAAACTGGCTTCTACCGAGAAGATCCTCGAGTGGTCACACGGTGAGGTCACAAAGCCTGAGACTATCAACTACAGGACTTTGAAGCCTGAGCGTGACGGACTCTACTGCGAACGTATTTTCGGACCTATAAAAGACTGGGAATGCCACTGCGGAAAATACAAGAGGATCAGATACAAGGGAATCGTCTGCGACCGCTGCGGCGTAGAAGTCACAAAATCAAAAGTAAGAAGAGAGAGAATGGGACACATCAAGCTCGCTGCTCCTGTGTCGCATATCTGGTACTTCAAGGGCATCCCTTCAAGGATGGGCCTTGTGCTTGATATGAGTCCGAAGCAGCTCGAGCAGGTACTCTACTTCGCTTCATATATCGTAACAGACCCTGGAGACACTGCGGTAACAGGCCTCCAGAAGAAACAGCTCCTTACTGACACTGAGTACAGAGACCTGAAGATGAAATTCGGAAACGAATTCCAGGCAGGCATGGGAGCTGAAGCAATAAGGAAGCTGCTCTGCGAAGTCGACCTTGAAAAAATGTCGGCCGATCTCCGCGAACAGCTGAAGACAGCGTCTTCACAGAAGAGGATCAGACTCATCAGACGTCTCGAGGTAGCAGAAGCCCTCAGACTCTCAGGCAACCGGCCTGAATGGATGATCCTCGAAGTCGTGCCTGTTATCCCGCCTGACCTCAGACCTATGGTCCAGCTCGACGGAGGCA